>NZ_BAABGP010000022.1:0-278425 GCF_039541635.1 Microbacterium panaciterrae | reverse complement strand
CACCACGTACGGGAATGGGCCGACGGCGGCCCCACCCACACCAGCAACGGTGTGAGCCTCTGTTGGCACCACAGAGAGCATGAGAGGGCGCCTGTTCCGGCGGCTGCCTGACTCTCGCTTCCATCGACGTCGGAGCATCGCCAGAGTGGGTGTTGCCGGTCCCGCAGCGGGCTGACTCTTGGCATCAGTGACGCTTCTCGGCTGTCTTCAAGTGGATCTGTCGACCGTTGCCGGGACCGGTGCAACCCAGTCACCGACGTGACGGCCGTGACTTGATAGGAGCTTGCTACAACAAGCCCGTCTCTGTGCTGTCCAACCGTCACGTCGGCGACTTCACCACCCATCGGATGAAGGACGGCAGGACCAGCATGACAAACCAACAACTCGAGCGCATGGTCGTCGGCGGTGTCGACACGCACAAGCTCACCCATCACGCGGCAGCACTGGACGCCGCGACAGGTCAACTCCTCGATGATCAGGAGTTCCCTGCGACCTCCGCGGGATACGCGCAGATGCTCACCTGGTTACTCACTCACGGCATGGTCCTCAAGGTCGGCATCGAAGGAACCGGGTCCTTCGGCGCGGGTCTTCACCGACACCTCCACAACAGCAACATCACGGTCACGGAAGTTCTCCGACCGAACCGACAAGACCGCAGAGCACGGGGAAAGTCCGACCCGATCGACGCGATCAACGCAGCCCGCGCCGCTCTCAGCGGCACCGCATCGACCATCCCGAAAGACCGCGAGGGCTTTGTCGAAGCAGTGCGATTGATCCGTGCAACACGACGCAGCGCCGTTCGCGCTCGACGCGTCGCGATTCAACAGATCCACGGCATCCTCTGGTCCGCGCCAGAAGAACTCCGTGAACGTCTGACCGGCTACGACCGCGCTGCGCTGGTGACACGCTGCGCGAAGCTGCGCCCACCCACTCACCTCCCCCTACATGACCCCGCGGTGACTGCGCGCCGAATGCTGCGGCGCTTGGCGCGACGAGTCCAGCAACTCGACGAGGAGATCGCCGACGCGAACACCGAACTCGAGATCATCCTGCGCCAGCACACCCCGACACTCATGAACATTTTCGGCGTCGGCGCCGAGGCAGCCGGGCAGATTCTCACCACCGCCGGCGAGAACCTCGACCGACTTCACTCCGAAGCTGCCCTCGCCCGCATCTGCGGCGTCGCCCCCATCCCCGCCAGCTCAGGCAACACCACCCGGCACCGACTCCACCGCGGCGGAGACAGGGCCGCCAACTCCGCAATCCACCTCATCGTGATCAACCGACTCCGATGGCACGCACCCACCCGGGCCTACGTCGCCAAGCGCACCGCGGAAGGCAAGACCAAAAAGGAGATCATCCGCTGCCTGAAACGAGCCGTAGTCCGCGAGCTCTACCGGGCCCTCCGAACCGACCTCAAAAACGCCCTTGACGATGCATAGGAGCATCCATCGCACCCAGGAGACATCGGGCTGGCAGATCCGCATGCGCCACGGTGTCCCCGAGATCCGCGGACCCCACTGGTGGGACCCCTACGCCCGATGGCACCGACCCCGAACCCGCCACCACACCAGAACCGCGGCCGAAACGCTCGCCGACGCCCTCACCCCACGCAGGTGCTGAGCACGCCGCGACCCGCTGCAGATGGGCGGATCCCGCCGAGTCCGCCTGATACGTTTCGACGATGCCCCCGCACCACTCAGCGATCGCATGCGCCCTCCCTCCCGGACGGCGCGCATGATCGACCTCGCTCCGTGGGCGTGGATCTTCCTGGCGATCGCGGGAACGATCGTGGGGCTGTCGAAGACCGCCCTGCCCGGGGCGAGCACGATCTCCGTCGCGATCTTCGCCGCGCTGCTGCCCGCGCGCACGTCGACGGGGGCTCTGCTGATCCTGCTCATCGTCGGCGACATGTTCGCGCTGCTCACCTGGCGCCGCCATGCGCACTGGCCGACGCTGCTGCGCCTGGCGCCCGCCGTCGCCGCGGGGATCGTGCTCGGTGCCGTGTTCCTGGCTTTCGCGAGCAACACCGTGGTGCGCCCCGTGATCGGCGCGATCCTGCTCGCGATGGTCGCCATCACGTGGTGGCGCCGGGCCCGCCCGGCGACGGCCCCGACGACCAGCGATGGAGCGTCGCATCTCGGCACCACACTCGGATACGGCGCACTCGGCGGCTTCACCACGATGGTCGCCAACGCCGGCGGCCCGGTCATGTCGATGTACTTCCTCGCGATGCGCACCCCGGTGAAGGTGTTCCTCGGCACCGCCGCCTGGTTCTTCGCGATCGTGAACATCGTCAAGGTGCCGGTGCTCGCAGGGCTCGGCCTGATCACCCTCCCCGTGCTGCTGATGGATGCCGTGCTCGTTCCCATGGTCGTCGTCGGCGCGCTGCTCGGGCGATGGCTGATCCCGCGGATCCATCAGGCGCTGTTCGACCGGATCGTGCTGGCCCTCACGATCCTCGGCGCCGCCTATCTGCTGATCCCCTGACCCCAGGGATGCCGAAGCGTCGCGGCCACGAGCGAGCGGATCCGTACCGTGCCACAGGGCTTCTCCCGACGCCCTGTTCAGTCTCAGCGATCCACCGTGCGTACTTCCTCGCCAAACGCGGCCTCCACCGCGGCCAGCGCCTCGAGCGCGCCGCGGGTCGGCGCGATCCGCGCGAGTCCGCGGTACAGACGCAGCAGAGCCGCACGATCCACCACGCCCGTGCGCGCCCGATCGCAATGCACCGACTGGATCGCGGCCTCGAGCTGGAACCGTCCGGGTTCTCGCCCCTCGGCGACACCGCCCAGCGCAGCCGCCCGATGCAGCAGCGCCTCGCCCTCCGCGATGAGCGCGCGATCCCAGAGAGCGGGATCCTGCTCGTCCAGCGGTGGCCACGGATCCCCCACCCGTGCCGGCGCCCGGGACTGGGCGAGCGTGAGCAGCGCCGCGAGCCCCCACGCCTCCGCGTCGGTGTCGAGCAACGTGGCGGTGAGCACGGCGAGCCACCGGGCCTCGTCAGCGATCGACGTGCGTATATCGTCGTGCCGGTCCAGCCAGTCCAGGGCGTAGGCGCCGTAGATCGCCTCGAGCACCGCCGCCGTGCGAACCGGCATGTCGGCGCGGGTGGGGAGCGAGAACGGGATGCCGGCGTCGCGGATCTTGCGCTTCGCCCGCACCAGGCGCTGCGCCATCGCGGCGGGCTCGACGTCGAACACCCGCGCCACCTGGGCGGCATCGAAGCCGAGGACGGTCTGCAGCATGAGAGGCGTGCGGATCCCCGCGTCGATCGCCGGATGCGCGCACGCGAACAGCAGCTCAAGCCGCCGATCCGGGATCGCGTCGCCTCGCTCCACCAGAGCGACGACGTCGACGCCGGCGTCCGCACGCCCCGCATCGTCGGCGTCGTCGAGCGGCGCCCGGGTGCGGCGCGCCGCGGATCCCCACACGTCGCGCAGTCTGTTGCGTGCCACGGTGAGCAGCCATCCTTCCGGGTTGTCCGGCACGCCCGCGTCCGGCCAGGTGCGCAGGGCGCGCTCAAGCGCATCGGCCAGGCAGTCCTCGGCGAGCGCGAGATCACCGGTGCCGCCGGCCAGGAGCGCAATGAGCCGACCGTACGAGGATCGCACCGCGCGCTCGGCGGCGGCGCGGGCCTCGTCGGCCGGGCTCATCTCGCCTCCTGACATCATCCGATATACCGGCGGCGGACCGTTACCGAACCGGGGTCTCGCCCTGCCAGGCGCCGTCGACGAAGCGCGTCGCGACCGGGCGCACCTCGACCGCGCCCCAGGCGACGGAAGGCGCCTGGGCCGCCCACGCGATGGCGGCGTCCAGGTCGTCCACCTCGATCACGAACGTGCCGCCGACCTGTTCCTTGGTGTCGGCGAACGGTCCGTCCTGGATGACCTGCCGGCCATCGCGCACGCTCACGGTCGTGGTGGCGGTGGAGGGGTGCAGCACCTCGGCGCTGCGCAGCACACCGGCCTCATCCAGTGCCTGGGCGTAGACGTCGAAGGCGCGCATGCCCTCCGCGAGGGCCTCGGGCCCGAGGTCTTCGGCACTCATCTCGGGGTACTGCAGCAGCAGCGTGTAACGCATGATCCGTCCTTTCGTGAGGATATCGACATCATGGTGACGATCGACCCGGCCGCCGATCGACATCATCCTCCGGAGGATCCGCGGTGTGCCATCCAGCTCTCGAACGTGGTCGGTCCGATCTGCGCGGCCGGCGAGGGCAGCAGCGTCGTACGGCCGATGCGGCCGCCGAAGTACAGCGCCTCATCGGCGGTGACGACGCTCCGACCGTCACCCGCTGCCGCGAGCCCGCGCGCGACGAACCCGGCGAGGGGCAGGATCTCCGGTCCGGCGATCTCCCGGGTGTCGTCCGCCGCATCGCCCAGGACGATGTCGGCCATGGCCTCGGCGACGTCGTCTGCGGCGATCGGCTGCACCAGCGTCGGGGGCAGCACGACCGTCGCGTCGATCGTGGCCGAATCGGCGATCGCCGGCGCGAACTCGAAGAACTGGGTCGCGTGCACGAGCGTGAACGGCACACCGCCCGCCCGGACGACCTGCTCGCCTGCGGCCTTCGCCCGGTAGAACGGGACCTCGGTCGCTTCCGCCGTGCCCACCGCGGCGAGCGCGACGTGGTGCCGCACTCCGGCCGCACGTTCGGCCGCCAGCATGCGCGCCATGCCGATCTCGAAGTAGGCCTCGAGCACGGTGGGGTCGTACGTGCGCGGCTTTGACACGTCGACCACCGCGTCGGCACCGCGAAGGACCGGATCCAGGCCCTCCCCGGTCATGATGTCGACACCGGTTGACGGAGATGCGGCGACAGCGTCGACGCCGCGAGCGCGGAGCAGCTCGCGCACCCGGGATCCGATCAGTCCCGTGCCTCCGAGGATGACGACCTTCATCGAACCACTCCCCTCAACCGGTCCCGCCGACGATCGAGCCGAGCCCCGCTCACCCGCTCACTCCGCTCCGCTGAGAACCGCCTGCAGCACGGTGGCCTCGCTGATGTCGGAGCGCTTCGCCGCCGTGAGCAGCGTGACCGGCCCCTGCCGCACGAGCGCGCGCAACCCGGCGAGCGCGTCCGCCTGCGCCGGCTCGGCGAGTTCGACACGGTATCGGCGCGCGAACTCCGCGAACTTCTCCGGATCGTGCGCGTACCACTGCCGCAGCTCGGTCGACGGCGCGACGTCCTTGCACCATTCGTACAGGTCGGCGCGCTCCTTGCTCACGCCGCGCGGCCACAGCCGGTCCACGAGCACCCGCGTGCCGTCGTCCGGATCCGGCGCATCGTAGATCCGCCGCACCCGGACATCGGATCCTGGCCCAGACCCCGATCCGTAAGCAGCCGCCGCGGTCATCATCACTCCCGCGATCCGAGGATGACGCTGGCCTCGGACGTGTGGGCCGAGAACGTCACCGACTCCTGCGCGTACAGCCGGATCCCGTCCGCGTCGTGCGAGAGGTAGCCGATCGCGACGTCCTGTCCGAGCGTGAGGGCGAAGTCGCCGCCGCGCAGGGTGAGCACGATCGCGCCCTCGAGCGCGGGGGCGAACACGATGGTCCCGTCGTCGCCGAGCAGCCGGCGCAGATGCTCGAGCACCGGGTAGCCGTGGTCGACCGTCTCGGTCGCCGCGGTGTACAGGTCGGTCGAGAGCAGCAGTGCATACGGACCCTGCACGCCCACGGTGCGCAGCACGGCGAGCGCCTGGGCGACGGCGGCCGGAAGCTCGCGCGGATCCGCCGGGAGCGCAATCGGCGCGTTCGAGGAGCTCGCGATGATGCCCTGCACGCCCGCGGCCTCCGAGCCGGCGAACACGAGCGTGTCCTCGGCGGTGGCCAGTGCCTCGACCGCGTCTTTGACCGGCTGCCAGTCGGAGTCCTGCGCACCGCGCTCCACGTCGTCGACGGCGGCGGTCGTCACCGTGAACGGCGCCCGCAGCTCGATGAGCGGCTGCACCTGACGCCGACGGGCCTCGACCGACGGGCCGGGGGCGGCGATCGGCTCGACATGCCCGGTGCCGACCGCCGACAGCGCGGATCCGCCCGGTTCCGGCACGTCGACGACGCGGCGCCCAGCGATGCGGGTGATGAACGTGCGGCGCGCCTCGTCGTCGATCTGATCCCACGCGGCCGACGAGATCGGTGCGAGTCTGCGGTGGAGGTTGTCCATGTCTTCGACCTTTCGCTGTCTGAACGTCACTGCGTGCCGGCGTGCCGGAGCCCGCCGATTCCGAGATCCGGTGCCGTGTCGTCGTCGGCGGGATCGTCCTCGGCGGGATCGTCCTCGTCCGCGGCTGCGGGGGACGGATCCGGTCCCGGCGGCACGTCGTCGAGGAAGTCGACCGTGGGCACGAAGAACAGCCCTCCGGTGCGGGCGGTGGAGAAGTCGAGGATGCGGTCGGTGTTGCCGGGCGGGTCGCCGAGGAACATGTTGCGCAGCATCTGCTCGATCACTCCCGGGTCCGCCGCGTAGCCGATGAAGTAGGTGCCGAACTCGGCGCTGCCGAGCTCGCCGAACGGCATGTTGCTGCGCAGGATCTGCCGCTGCGTGCCGTCCGCGTCGACGATCGTGTTGAGGTGCACGTGCGAGTTCACGGGTTTGACAGCGTCGGGCATCTCGATGTCCTCGAGCTTGCTGCGGCCGATCACGCGCTCCTGCTCGTGCACGGGAAGTTCGCCCCAGGTGGAGAGATCGTGCGTGTACTTCTGCACGATGACGTAGCTGCCGCCGGCGAAGTCCGGATCCTCGTCGCCGATGGTCACGGCCGCCGTCGCCGCGGACCCTTCCGGGTTCTCCGTGCCGTCGACGAAACCGAGCAGGTCGCGCTCGTCGAAGTACTTGAATCCGTGCGTCTCGTCGACGACCTCGGCATGCCCGCGGAGCCGGTCGACGACCTGACGGCACAGTTCGAAGCACACGTCCATGTGGTGCGCGCGCACGTGCAGGAGCAGATCGCCCGGCGTGGACGGAGCGTCGTGCCGCGGCCTGTGCAGCGCCTCGAACGGGTGCAGCCCCTTCGGCCGGGGCGCGCCGAACAGCCGGTCCCACAGCTGGGCGCCGATTCCCAGCACGCTGATCAGGTGATCGGACGGGGTGCGGAACGACACCGACCGGGTGATCCCGGACAGGTCGGCGAGCACCTCGCGGACGACCTCCTCGCTGCCCTCGGACACCGTGAGCACGAGGAACATCGCGGCGCGCGCGGGCGGCGCGACGACCTGCTGTGTGACCACCGGATCCGTCCCCTCCGCGCGCAAGCGCCCGCACCGCCAGCCTGTCACGGGGCGGCGTGGGCCTCAAGGGTCGCACGCGTTCAACGGGGTACTGGCAGTCACTGTTTTGGGCGACACCGTCGGGCATAGCGTGATCCTCATGACCACTCTCACCCTGAACAACGGCGTCGTGATGCCGGCTCTCGGCTTCGGCGTCTTCCAGACCCCGCCCGCGGAGACCGAGGAAGCCGTCGCCGCAGCCCTGGAGACCGGGTACCGGCTGATCGACACGGCCGCCGCGTATGCGAACGAGCGTGGCGTCGGCGACGCGATCCGCGAGTCCGGGCTCGCCCGCGATGAGGTCTTCATCGAGACGAAGGTGTGGATCAGCGACTACGGCTACGACCAGACCCTGCACGCGTTCGACAAGAGCGCCCGCAAGCTCGGCGTCGACCAGATCGACCTGCTCCTGCTGCACCAGGCCCTGCCCGGCGAGTTCGACAAGACCCTCGCGGCATATCGTGCGCTCGAGCAGCTGTGCCGCGACGGCAAGGTGCGCGCGATCGGGATCAGCAACTTCATGCCTACGCACCTGGACGCCCTCCTCGCCGACACAGAGATCGTCCCGGCCGTGAACCAGGTCGAGGTGCACCCGTTCTTCACCCAGCCCGACGTGCAGGCGGCGGACGCGGCGCACGGGATCATCACCCAGGCGTGGTCCCCGATCGGGGGCATCACGTCCTACCGGGGAGAAGGCGCGACGAGCACGTTCCAGGATCCGGCCATCCTGGAGGTCGCCGGGAAGTACGGGAAGAGCGCGGCGCAGGTGATGCTGCGCTGGCACCTGCAGGAGGGTCGCTCCGCGATCCCCAAGTCGGTCAAGCCCGCTCGCATCGCTGAGAACTTCGACGTGTTCGACTTCGCACTCACCGACGACGAACTGCGCCGCCTCGACGCCCTGGATCGGGGTGTGCGCGGTGGCCCGGAGCCGGAGGCGATCACACTCGAAGCGTTCGGCCGCGACATCCCCGAAGAGTGAACGCCAAGACCGAGCCCACCGCCTGACCGAGGAGAGACCGCAGATCATGATCCGGACCACCGCCACCCCGATCGCCGTGATCACCGGAGCGTCGTCCGGCATCGGTGCCGGCACAACACTGCGGTGAACGCGATGTACAGCCAGGCCGAGGTCACCGCAGACGACATCGCGGAGGTGATCGCGTTCGCGGTGACCCGTCCCCGTCATCTCGCGATCAACGAGATCCTGCTCCGTCCGGCCGGGCAGGCCTGAGCCGGGCACCCACGACCGGAGGATCGCTGAGATGGCCGTGATCGACGACGTGCGAGCACTGGGCACGGAGCTTGAGCGCTCCTACCCCGTGTACGTGCGCGGCCGGTTGAAGTTCCGCGTCGGTCAGATCGTGTACGTCGCGTTCTCCCTCGACGAGCGCGTGATGGGGTTCGGTTACCCGAAGGAGGAACGCGCGGCGCTGGTCGGGGGCGATCCGCACAAGTTCCAGATGCCCTCGGAGTCGGATCTGCGTTTCCACTGGGTGCACGCGGATCTCGCGGCGCTCGAACCCGCCGAAGCCCGCGAGCTCGTCGTCGACGCCTGGCGCATGGTCGTGCCGCAGAAGCTCTCCCGCGCGTACGATCTCGCGCATCCGGGAGGACCTGGCTGACGGGTCGTCGGATCCAGTCAGGGTCTGACGGATCCGATGCGTGGTGGGCTCCCAGCCCACTAATCGAGGTGTTCGGGACGGACGCCGAGACCGACAAAGCGGCCCGTGAGGTGCGCCAGCCGCGGGTGATCGCGCAGCATTCGCAGTGGCAAGGGCAGGGGTGTGCCGGGATCCGAGGTCCTCAGAAGCGGGCCCTGCAACGCGCGCTGCACGGCCTGCGTTACGCGCACCGGCCAGTCGCGGCGTCGCTGCACGCGCCGGAGGTCCGCCGGGCGCGGATCCCGATCGCGCAGAACAGGGGCAAGGATCCGCGCGGTGGCGACGGCGTCCTGGATCGCAAGGTTGATGCCGACTCCGCCGGCCGGTGACATCGCGTGCGCCGCGTCGCCGATGCACAGGAGTCCATCGATGTACCAGCGATGGAGGCGCTCGAGGCGCACGCGCAGCAGGTGCACGTCGTCGAGCTCGAGGAGGTCGCGTGCGGCAGAGCCGAGGCGTGGGGCGATGCGTTCGATGCGCCGCTTCATCCGCTCCAGGTCATCGACCGAGCCCGTCCAGCTGCCTGCAGGGATGACGTGCGCGACCTGGAAGAAGTCCTCACGATCGATGGTGATGATCATCCCTTCGCCCGCCTGCACGAACGGATGCGTTTCTCCGGCGTGTTTCGGCAGCCGGAACCAGAGCACGTCCATGGCCGCGGCGACGCCCGACGGCGTCAGCCCGGCAGCGGCTCGCACCGCCGAATCCCGCCCGGAAGCGTCGACGACGAGCCGGGCTCGGAGGTCGACCGCCCCGTCCGGCCCCGTCGCTGTGACCCCGACGACGCGTCCGCCCTCGCGCACGATGTCATCGACCCGGGTCGATCGCAGCAGCTGAAACCCCGGATGGAGGCCGGCGGCCTCGGCGAGAAGGTCGAGGAAGTCCCACTGCGGCATGAAGGTCATCACCGTGCGCCGGGTGGACAGGCGGCGGAAGTCGGCGAGCGTGAGCGCGGCACCGTGCCAACTGAGGGTGACGCGCGGCAGGTCGGCGTGCGGGATGTCGAGGAACTCGTCGAGGAGGCCGAGTTCGCCCAGCAGCTCCTGGGTCGAGGGGTGGATGGTGTCGCCGCGGAAGTCGCGGAGGAAGTCCGCGTGCTTCTCGACGGTGGCGACGGTGAAGCCCTGACGCGCGAGAAGCAGCCCGAGCATGAGTCCCGCCGGCCCGCCACCGACGATCGCGACATCGGTGTCGATTCGCTTGTTCATGTGGCGAGTCTGCGCCAGGTGGTGCGAGGATCTCGAGGGTGGTCAATAAAAGACGCGGCCGCCCCACGGGCGATTCGGATGTTCGTCAACGTCTGCTGGATGCCGCTCAGCAGCACTTCGCTCGCGGTGATCTTGTCTCGGTGTCGTCGCGCGCGTTGGCCGCAGAGGTCGGCGTGAGCCACACCCTGGTCAATTATCATTTCGGCTCACGGGATGCGCTCGTCGCGGCCGCGGGCAGCCTCAGGGCAGCCCCGCACGATGTGATCGCGATGTCGCGCCACGACGACGGAAGCATCGATCTCACACGGCTCGCCCACGGCATCCTCGCGGTCTGGGAGCATCCCGTGCATGGGCAGCGGCTCGCGACTCTCGCCCGGCAACTCACCTCGGGGGGCGGATCGGGCGCGTCGATCGCAGCGTACCTGCAGCACGCGGTCTTCCAGCCGCTCGTGGATGAGATCGGCCGCGATCACGCCCGGCGACTCGCCGCGGCGATCGTCGGCTTCATCTTCGGCCGCTATGTGCTCGAACTCCCCGTCTTCGCGTCACTGACACGCGAAGAGGCGGGCGCGCTGCTGCTGAGCATGCTGCGCTGACGGTCGATCAGTGGAAGTCGCCGCCGCCCTGGAAGTCGCTCGCCATGTCCATGAACCGGGAGAAGTGCCCCTGGAACGCGACCTGGATCGTCGCGGTCGGACCGTTGCGGTGCTTGGCGACGATCAGGTCGGCCTCGCCGGGACGCACGTCCTTGTCGTAGACCGATTCGCGGTGCAGCAGGATCACCATGTCGGCGTCCTGCTCGATCGAGCCCGACTCGCGGAGGTCGCTGATGGCGGGCTTCTTGTCCTGCCGCTGCTCGGGGCCACGGTTCAGCTGCGAGAGCGCGATCACGGGCACCTGCAGCTCCTTCGCGAGCAGCTTGAGCGCACGGGAGAACTCCGAGACCTCCTGCTGACGTGACTCGACGCGCTTGCCGCTCGTCATCAGCTGCAGGTAGTCGATGATCACCATTTTCAGCCCGACGCGCTGCTTGAGCCGACGGCACTTGGCCCGGATCTCGACGAGCGTCATGTTCGGGCTGTCGTCGATGTACAGCGGAGCGTCGTTGATGCGCCCTCGGGTCGAGGCGACCGTAGTCCAGTCGCGCTGATCGAGCGTGCCCTTGCGCAGGTTCTGCAGCGGCACGGCACCCTCGGCGCTGAGCAGGCGCATCGCGATCTCGCTCTTGCCCATCTCGAGCGAGAAGAAGATCGACGGCTGGTTGTGGCCGATCGATGCCGCGCGAGCGAAGTCAAGTGCCAGCGTGGAGTTGTGGGTCGGAATCATCGACGAACCGGCGAGGTACAGGTGATCCGCATTGTCGACCTGGACGCATCGCACCGGCACGCTCTCGATCCGGCGCACCGCCTTCACATAGCGGCGGCCGATGCGCACGGTGTTCGCCGGCCGCTCCTGGGCGTGCAGGATCCGCTTGCGCTCGAGGCGGAACACCTCATCGACCGTCGAAAAGTTCAGGATGTAGCACGTGGACGAGGCCTCGGTGCGCCCGTGGACGCGCTTCGTCGTGCGCCCGCACTTGTATCCGAGGCTGACGATCAACTCATACACGCTGTCGGCCAGGCGCTTGTCGGTGACAGCGAACTGGCAGGATCCGACTCCGCGAACCACTGTGCCGTCGGTATCCATCAGCCCGGCCAGCAGTGCGCGTCGCTGGGGCTCAGAGGCACGCAGGTACCGAGACGGGACGTGCTTGTTGCCCAGCACCCCGACCTTGCGCAGCAGCGCGGCGAAGCTGCCGTGGTCACGGTGGCAGTCCATGCAGCGCTGTGCTTCGCCGGAGTAGGCCGCACCGCAATCCGGGCAGGACATGCGCTCCGGGTGGGCGCCCTTGTTCTTCGGGCCGCAGGTGCGCCCGCAGGTACGCACGTTCGGGTGCCGCGCGACGAACTCGGCGCCGCACACGTCGCAGTTGCGCAGAAGCACTGGCCGCTCAGCCAGCTTCAGCGAATACAGCATCCTGCCGCGCGCCTCGGTGGGAACGCCTGCAGCCCCGATCAGCGCGGGGATCTCGTCGGTCTCACTGGTGATCCGTGCGGATGCACTGTGGCCGTCACCCAGCCAGGCACCCAGCGCGTACGGAGGGATCGGCAGATCGACATCGGCGGCGCGCAGCGGCGCGGAGTTCGGAACCGAGTGGTTCGCCCGTCCTTCCGCACCCACGGTGAGCGTCTCAAGAAGCTGCTCGGTCGTGACGACAGCGGTCCCGCCGTGCGAACGCCGCGACGCCCGCGTCTCGGTGACCCACTGGTGCTGAGCGTCGGCCACGATCGTGGAACCGTCGGAGAACTCGACCTCATAGCAGGGCCGGTCGAGCATGACCTCAGTCACGGCCACCACGCTCGTCGGGTGCCCGTCCGCTCCGTACAGGTAGTCGCCGACCTGCACATCGCCCATGGTCGTCCACCCTGTCGGCGTGGCGAGAGGCGTGTCGAGTGCGAGCGCCTTGCCCATAGCGGGCCTCGCCGCCACGACGATCATCTGACCGCCGTGCAGGCCGTTGGTCAGCTCGTCGAGCTCGCGGAACCCGGTCGGCACGCCGGTCATCGAACCGTCGCGGCCGCTCGCGGCCTCCATCTCCTCGACGGCGGCGTCGACGGCGACCGTGAGCGGCACGTAGTCCTCTGCCGTCTCGGTGCCGGTGACGGAGTAGATCTCGGCCTGGGCGCTGTTGACCAGATCGGTGGCGTCGCCCTGGCCGTCGTAACCCATCTGCACGATGCGGGTGCCTGCGTCGACGAGCTTGCGCAGGATCGCCCGCTCCGCGACGATCCCGGCGTAGAAGCCGGCGTTGGCCGCGGTCGGCACGATCGAGGTGAGCGAGTGCAGGTAGTCGGCGCCGCCCGCGCGCGACAGGTTGCCGGTCTTGATGAGCTCGTCCGTCACGGCGATGACGTCGGTCGGCTCGCCGTGCGAGTACAGGGAGAGCACGGCGTCGAAGATGAGCTCGTGCTTGGGGATGTAGAAGTCGGATCCGCGCAGCGACTCGATGACGTCGGCGACCGCGTCCTTCGACAGCAGCATGCCGCCTAGGGTGCTCTGCTCGGCCATGAGGTCGTGCGGCGGGGTCCGCTCGGGGCGGCGCTCCGCACCGAGTCGTTCTTCGGCGATGTCCGCGATCGACACTCGCGCCCCCTTCTGCTCCTCGTCGGCTGTCCGCAGCCCGACCGTTCCGGGTGGTGCGAGACGTCACTCACTCATGCACACAGCTCACCACGAGCCACCGACATTGAGGATGCTGGTCCACCGTAGAAGCGCCGCTCTCCGCATGCAAGACACCCTGTGGATAACTCTGTGGAGAGTCTGCGGGAAACGCGGGAGTGTCTGTGCAGAACGCCTGGGGATAACCATGGTGATGGTGCCGCCGAGCAACTTTGTATTTGCCTGGGATCAGGGATTCTCTGGATCCACAGGCTGTGGATGGGAATCGCTTAAACCTCCCATTGAAGGTTGGCGGCCGAAGTATGTGGATGTGTACAACCGCGACACGGACCCCATGAAGACGCGTGATTGTCAAGTAGGAATCGCCTCGGGCGCGCCGCCCGGAATATCGGCGGGTCAGACTACTGGACGGCGGATCGTGACAGAGGTACAGTCACGCGTAGCGGTGTCGTGACCGAGACGACGCCGTGCTCTGGGGGAGGTGAACGTGGGCGCGACCTCTGTTGTCGGCGGGCGACTCCGCGTCGGCCTTCTCACGGGCGCCGGCCTGGCTCTGGGATGGGCGGCGCTCTCCGTGTTCCTCGGCTCGTCGCCCGCCCACGCGGCCGACTCGCCGGGCCTGCTCGGCGGGCTCGGCGGGCTCGGCGATACCGTGACAGGGGCGACCTCCGCGGTGGTGACCACGGTCTCCGACCTCGTGCTCCCCGCCGCGGCACCGGCCGACCCCGCGGCCACTCCCGCGAGCGATCCCGTGCAGAGTGTCGTGGCCGCCGTGACTTCCCCCCTTCCCGATCTTGCCACCACCGTCTCGAATGCGGTGCAGACGTCGGTGACCGCCGCGGTCGACCACGTGGACGCGATCCCGGTCGTCGGACCGCCTGTCGCCGCCGCGACCTCCCACACGGTGAACGGCGTGACCGGCACCATCGGCGACGCGGTCGCCCCGGTGACTGCGATCCTCGGATCCGCGCCGGCCGCCGCGATCACCACCCCCGTCTCCCAGACCATCAGCGGGATCCCCGTCGTCGGCGACCTGCTCGGACGCCTGGGGATCGAACCGCTACTGGGCCACGTGAGCGGCACCGTCGACGGCGCTCTCGGATCCGTGGGCGCAGTCCTGACGGGCGCCGTGCCCCCTGGCACCGGCATCATCCCCGGTCCGGGATCCCCCGGAATCCCCGGGATCCCGGGAATCCCCCTCTTCCCCGCACCCGGCGGGAACTCCGCCGCCGCAGCGGACCTGCTCCCGCCCGCGGTGATTCCGGGCAATCCTGCTGCGGCGCGCTCGCCCTGGTCCGTCCCTGTGGGCTCTGTCGTGAACTCCGCGCGCGCGTCGGCCGCCCCTACCTCGCACCCCGCAGACGCACCGCCCGCGAATCCGTCGCGAGGGCCGGATACGACTGCCGTACCGCCTGGCTCCGCGGGCGGCTCTTCGTCCTCCGCAGGCCAAGGCGACGGCTCATCGTCCCCTGCCGCTGTGAGCGTCGACGATGCCGCCGGGAACACGCGCGGTACCGCACACGCCTCGGGCACTGATGACGCCCTCCCCTCTTCGCCGGTGTACGACACCGACGTCGCTCCCGACTGAGTCGATCCGGGCTGTCCTCCGCGACAGCAGATGACGCGCGTTCCGCGCACCCATTCCGATCCGACTCGATGTCAGGAGCTTCATCATGCGAACATTCGTGAAGCATGCCCTCTGGGGCACGCTCATCGCCGGGGGGATCACCCTCCTCGGCGCAACGGCCGCCAACGCGGCCGACACCACAACCGGCGGGGACGGTCTCTTCTCCGGCACCCAGGCGGTCACTCCGATCTCCGCCCCTCTCACGATCGTGGGCAACGCGATCTCGGTCCTCGGGCAGTCCACCGTCACGGCTCCGGCACCCGCGCCGGCGCCCGCGCCGGCACCGGCTCCCAGCGCGATCACGTCCGGACAGGACGGCGCCGGATCCGGGACTCAGGCGGTCGTCTCCGTGAACCTTCCGGTCACGGTGACGGGCAACGCCGTCGGAGTGCTCGGCGACGCCAGCACCACGACCACACCCGCAGCCGCGCCGGCAGCAGCGCCCGCGCCGGTGCCGGTCGTCAGCACCAGTGGCGCCGACGGTGTGTTGTCCGGCACGCAGGCGCTGCTCAGCATCAACGCGCCGGTCACGGTCACGGGCAACGCCGTCTCCGTGCTCGGCCACAGCAGCGTCGCCAACCCACCCGCCGCGACCACCGCGCCTGCCGCGGCTCCCGGATCCGGGGGTGCCACGACCAGCGGTGCCGACGCGATCCTCGGCGGTACGCAGATCGTCGCGCCGCTCAGCACGCCGATCACGGCCGGGGGCAATGCGATCTCCGTCCTCGGCACCAGCACCGTCACCGGCGGTAACGGGACGGGCGCACCCGGCGCCCCGGGAGCCCCGAGCGATCCGCTCGGCCCGGTCACCTCGGGACTGGGCTCGCTGCTCGGCGGAACCCAGATCGCGCTGCCGATATCCGTGCCGATCACCATCGGCGGCAACGCGATCGCCGTGCTCGGCACCAGCACCGTGACGAATCCGGGCACCCCGGGAACGCCGGGCACCCCGGGCACCCCGGGCACCCCGGGAACGCCGGGAACGCCGGGAACGCCCGGCACTCCGGGAACCCCGGGAACGCCCGGCACCCCCGGAACCCCGGGAGCCCCCGGAGGTCACGGCGCCGCGTTCGTCCCGGCGTCGAACCTGATGTCCGCACAGAGCGGCCCGGGTCTCGCCCAGACAGGCGGGGCGTCACCGGCACCGCTGATCCTGGCGGCGTTGCTGCTTCTGATGATGGGAGGCGGCATCCTCACCCGGCGCGTGTTCACCCGCTGAGCGGATCGGCGGTGCGACAGCCCACGATTGCCGGTTGTCGCGCCGCCGGGCTCCGCCCGCGGGCTGGTCAGCTCCGGATCACGCGGTAGCGGTTCTCCGGCCGCCCCACCGCGCCGTAGCGCGGGGTGACCTCCGCCCGCCCGATGGTGGCGAGATGGTCGAGATAGCGGCGCGCGCTCACTCGCGACATTCCGAGGGCGTCGGCGATCTCGGCCGAAGACATGTCTTCGTCTGCGCCGTCGAGGAACTCGGCGACCCGCCGCAGGCTCGAGGCCGAGAGGTTCTTCGGCGCGGCCGCGGCCTCATCGAATCCGCCGCCCAGCATCAGATCGACCGCGCGCTGATCCAGATCCTCGTCCCCCGCCGTCACGCTGAGAGCCCGCTGCACCTCGTTCAGCCGACGGTGCAGATCAGCCTTCGTGAAGGGCTTGACCAGGTAGTGCCGCACGCCCAGCACGCGCGCACGGCGCACCGTCTCGAGATCTCGGGCGGCGGTCACCGCGATCACCTCGACATCGGTGCGCGTGGTCCGCAGCCGGCGCAGCAGCTCCAGGCCGTTCAGGTCGGGGAGATAGACGTCGAGCAGCAGCAGATCGGGGCGATGGTGCTCGATCTCCCTGAGGCCCGCCGATGCGGTGTGCGCGACGGCGATCACCTCGAAACCAGGATGGTCGTCGACCAGCGTCGCGTTGAGCGCGGCGAGCATCCGATCGTCCTCGACGATGACGACCCGTGCGGGGTTCATCACGGAGTTCGCCCCTCGAACGACCACGGCACGTCCACCACGAAGCGCGCGCCTCCGGACGCAGAGGCTTCCGCGATCGCCGTGCCGCCCAGCCGCTGCGCCACGCGCTTGACGATCGTGAGCCCGATCCCGCGCCTCTCCTTGCGCGGCACGGATCCCTTGTCCGAGACGTCGATCTCGAAGACCGCGTCGCGCAGGTGCGCCGGGACCCCTGGGCCGTCATCGTCGACACTCACGGTGATCCGGTCCGGCGTGACGTCGTCCCTGATCCGCAGCACCACGCGCCCGCCCCGGGATTCGAGGGCCTCGATCGCATTGTCGAGCAGGTTCCCGATGATCGTCAGCAGGTCGTCGTCCTGCTCGACCTCACGCAGATGCGACTCGGGATCCACGACCAGGTCGATCCCGAGCTCCTGCGCCCGGGCGGACTTGGCCAGCACGAGCGCCGAGACCTCGATGTCGTCAATGCCGTGCAGGAGCTGCCCCGTCGGAAGGGACCCGCCTCCGCCGACGCGATGGATGAAGGAGAGCGCCGCATCCGTCTGGTCCGTCTCGAGCAGTCCGCTGAGCACCTGCAGCGTGTTGGAGAACTCGTGGGACTGCGCCCTCAGGTCATCGGCGAGACTGCGTGCGCCGCTCAGGTCGCGCAGCGTCTCCTCGAGCTCGGTCCGGTCGCGGAGCATCGCGATGTGGCCGACGTCGCGATCCTTCACCCGCGCCGCGGCGCCGTGCACCACCAGCACGCGCTCGCCCGAGAGCACGGGGGTCTCCGCGGTCTCCCCGGAGAGCAGGAACTGCGCGAGCTCCTCATCGAGCACGTCCGCCGCGTCCTTCCCGAGGATCTCGTCCGACTGCACGCCGAGAAGCCGGGCCGCCGCGTCGTTGACCACGACGAGACGCCCGTCTGCGTCCACGGCGATGAACCCCTCCTGGATGCCGTGCAGCATCGCCTCCCGAGTGTCCAGCATCGTGCGGATCTCCTCCGACTCGAGGCCGTAGATGCGCCGGCGCAGCAGCCAGCCGATCCAGACCGAGCCGACCACGCCGATCACGGCGGCGGCGATCGGCGCGATGATCAGGCCGGGGAGATCGTCGACGAACTGGGCTTGGAGATCCGTCTCGAAGATCCCGACCGAGACGATCCCGATCACCCGCTCGTCCGGTCCGTAGATGGGGACCTTCACCCGCCAGGACTCGCCCAGCGTGCCCGTCTGGGTCTCGATCTGCACCTTTCCGGAGAGCGCGACGGAGGGATCCGTCGAGACCTTCTCGCCGATGCGATCCGGATTCGGATGCGAGTAGCGGATGCCGTGGTCATCGGTCACGACGACGTAGCTGAGGCCGGCGGACTTCCGCACGGCCTCAGAGATCGGCTGTATCTGATCCTCGGGATCCTCCGCGAGCAGGGCCTCGACCACGGTCGGCAGGCCGGCGACCGACTGGGCGATGGCGACCATGCGATCCCGGTAGGCGTCCCGGTTCGCCTGGGCGGCGAGGAAGGCCGCGACCGCACCCGTCCCCGCGACGATGACCAGCACGATCGCGATCTGCAGCACCAGCAGCTGCGAGCTCAACGACATCGATCGACGCACGTGACCAGTGTCCCACGGCGCGAAGCGGCGCCCTCCGAAGACCAGAGCCTCCGTGAGGGCGCCGCTCGTGCGCTGCGTGATGCTCACCTCAGCTCGCTCTGCGTACCCGCCGCCTCCCGCTCCCGCGCCTTGTCGGCGGCCGGCTCCGGCACCTCGATCGTGGGCGTGAGCGTCGTGGGCAGCGCTCCCACCTCGACCAGCACGTCGCGCTTCGACGGGCGGTGGCGCAGGACAAACGTGAGGATGAAGACCAGGGCGAGCGTGCCGTAGATGGCCCAGGTGAACGGCGTCGAGATCAGCGTCCCAGCGTCGCCGCCCGCGATGTCCAGCGCGCGCCGGAACTGCACCTCGGCGATCGGACCGAGGATCGCCCCGACGATGAGCGGCGAGACCGGGTATCCGAACCTCCGCATGATGTATCCGAGCACTCCCAGCACGAGGAGCAGCCCCACATCGAACGTGGAACCGCCGGCGGCGAGGGCCCCCAGCACCGCGAAGGTCGCGATGCCGGCGAACATGTACGGCTTCGGGATCTTCAGCAGCTTGACCCACAGTCCCACAAGAGGGAGGTTGAGCAGGAGGAGGATCGCGTTGGCGACGACGAGGCTCGCGATGAGGCTCCACACCAGGGGTCCGTTGGTCTCCAGCAGCTGCGGACCGGTCTGGATGCCGTACTGCTGGAACGCGACGAGGATCACCGCGGCGGTCGCGGAGGTCGGGATGCCGAGCGTGAGCAGCGGAACCATGGTGCCGGCCGCGTTGGCGTTGTTCGCCGCCTCCGGCCCCGCCACGCCCTCGATGGCGCCGTGGCCGAACTCTTGCGGACGCCGGGACAGCTTGCGCTCCAGCGTGTACGACAGGAACGTGGGGATCTCGGATCCTCCGGCAGGGATGACGCCCAGGGGGAAGCCGATGGCCGTGCCGCGCAGCCAGGGCTTCCACGAGCGCCGCCAGTCCTCGCGGTTCATCCAGCGCCCCGCGAACGGCATGACCTTGAAGATCAGCGACGACTGGTGCGCGACGACGTAGAAGAGCTCGCCGATCGCGAAGAGCGCCACGATCAGCACGACGGTGTCGATGCCGTCGAGCAGCGGAAGTAGACCGAAGGTGAGCCGCTGCTGCCCGCTCTGGAAGTCGATGCCGACGAGCGAGATCGCCAGGCCCACCGCCATCGAGATGAGCCCGCGCAGCGGCGAGCTGCCAACCAGCGCGCTCACGGTGAGGAAGGCGACCACCATGAGGGCGAGATAGTCCTGCGGGCCGAGCTGCACCGCGATATCGACCATCCATGGCGCGAAGAAAGCCACCAGCATCGTCGCGATCGTGCCCGCGACGAATGATCCGATCGCGGCGGTCGCGAGGGCCGTCGCCCCCCTTCCCATGCGCGCCATCCTGTTGCCGTCGATCGCCGTGATGACCGATCCCGATTCGCCGGGGGTCTTCAGCAGGATCGCGGTCGTCGAACCGCCGTACATCGCTCCGTAGTAGATGCCGGCGAACATGATGAACGCCGCCGACGGGTCGACGGAGTAGGTGAGCGGGAGCAGCAGGGCGATCGTGAGGGCGGGGCCGATCCCCGGCAGCACGCCCACGAGCGTCCCGACGATCGTGCCGATCAGCGCGAACACCAGGTTCTGCGGCTGGAACGCCAGCTCGAACCCGTGCATGAGTCCTTCGAGGCCGGGCATCAGATCATCCCTTCCAGGATGCCCGCAGGCAGATCGATCGAGAGCAGCTTCGTGAACGAGAAGAAGATCACGCACGCGGTCGCCAGAGCGATCACGAGGGCGGACAGATACCGGCGGGATCCCATCGCAACGGAGATCAGGAAGAACATCACGGTGGTCGCGGGGATGAAGCCGAGCGACTCCACCGTGAACAGGAAGAACAGCAGGCCCGCGGCCGCGATGCCGAGCGCGATCCAGTGCGTGCGGGTGACGTCGACGTCACCCTCGGCCTGTTCCGGCTCACCGCGCCGACCTCTCGCGAGCTGGACGGCCAGCAGCACCGCGAGGACGAGCAGGAGGCTCCCCACGACGATCGGCATGAAGCCGGCGCCGATCCCGGAGGCGGAGGTCGACTGGCGCTGACCGAGACCGTCGAGGAGGACGACCCCGCCCAGCACGAACACCGCCGCGGCGACGGCCCACTCGCCGAGTCCCCTCGTCGATGTCGGCCGGGCTGCTTCCCCGAGGTCCTCAGGGTGCGGGTCCTCGTACGTGGCGGTTCCCTGATGCGAAGAGACGTCGCTCATCGGATGCTCCTTCATGCGGCTGATACGGCGCGGGCACGACGTCTCGCGGAGGAGGGCGATCCCCTCCTCCGCGAGCGTCGAGTGCTACTTCGCGAGACCGAGGTCCTTGAGGACGCTCTGCACCCGGGTGTTCTCGGTCTTCAGCCAGCCGGCGAACTCGTCACCGGCGATGTAGTTGTCGAGCCACTCGTTCTTCGTCAGCTCGGCCTTCCACGCGTCGCCGGCGTGCATCTTCTCCATCGCGGCGAGGTACTGGGTCCGCAGCTTGGCGTCGATCCCTCCCGGCGCCATGATCGAGCGCCAGTTGGCGAACTCGAGCTTCGGATCGATCTCCCCCGCCGCCTGGGCGAAGGTGAGGGAGCCGTCGTTCTTCAGCGACGACACGAGCAGTCCGGTCAACTCACCGCTCTCGATCTGCGCCGCGAACTCGCCCGTCCCGGCGATGCCCGCCTGCACCTTGCCGCCGAGCAGCGCCGTGGTGGCCTCGCCGCCGCCGGAGTACGGCACGTAGTTGACGTCGGAGGGCTTCACGCCGTAGTGCTGCGCGAGCAGGCCGATGAAGAGGTGGTCGGCGGATCCCGCGGATCCGCCCGCGATCGCGACGGACTTCGGGTTCTTCTTGATCGCCGCGAAGAGGTCATCGGCGTTCGCGAACGGCGAGCCCTTGGGCACGACGATCGCCTCGTACTCGCCCACGAGACGCGCGATCGGGGTGAGGTCGTCGAGGGACACCGAGGTGCCGTTCGTGACGACGCCGCTCATCATGGCCAGCCCGGACATGATCATCAGGTCCTTCTGAGCCTTCTTGGGCGCGACCTGGGCGAGTGCGACGGTGCCGGAAGCGCCGGGCACGTTGTTGACCGTCACGGTCTTGGCCAGCTCGTCCGTCTGCAGCGCGCCCTGGGTCGCGCGTGCGGTCTGGTCCCATCCGCTGCCCGGCGCGGCCGGCGCGATCAGCTCGAGGCGGGTGAGCGGCGCGAACGCGGTGGCGCCGGAATCGGCGGCGGCGGTCTTGTCGGTCTTCGGGGAGCTGCACGCCGTCAGAGCGAGGAGCAGAACCGTCCCCACCGCCGCGGCCCTGGCGAATGTCGAGATCTTCACGGACGATGCCTTTCACTGTCACCGGCGCCCTCGCCGGTGTGCGGAACCGGCGACAATGCCGGACCCGATGAATGTATTGAGGCGCCGGCGGAGAATCCGGTTCTGGTCATTAAGAAAAGCCGCGACCTCACGACGACTCCCCGCGAAGCGGATCCCGGACATGCGAAAGGGGCCGCCTCCCGAAGGAGACGGCCCCAGACAGGAGGTGCGCGCCTTACTTGGCGGCGACGACCTGCAGCGTGATCACGGCGGTCACGTCGTCGTGCAGACGAACCGTGGCCTCGTGGTCGCCGACGTTCTTGATCGGCGAGGTGATGTGCACCTTGCGCTTGTCGATCGCGCCGACGCCTGCAGCCTCGACGGCGGCGGCGACATCAGCGGTCTTGACCGAGCCGAACAGACGGCCCTCGGCGCCGGCCTTGACGGCCAGGCGGACCTTGGCCGACTCGATGGCGTTCTTCAGCGCCACCGCGTCGTCGCGGTCGTGGATGGCACGGGCCTGACGAGCGGAACGGATCTGCTCGACCTGCTTCTCGCCACCGCGCGACCACACGACGGCGAAACCCTGCGGGACGAGGTAGTTGCGGGCGTACCCGTTCTTGACCTCGACCACGTCACCGGCGCTACCGAGCCCGGCGACCTCATTCGTGAGAATCAGCTTTGCCATGTCGGTACCCCTTAGCGGCCAGCGCCGGCGTAGGGCAGGAGCGCCATTTCACGCGCGTTCTTGATCGCCTTGGCGATCAGACGCTGCTCCTGCACCGAGACACCGGTGATACGACGGGCGCGGATCTTTCCACGCTCCGAGATGAACTTGCGGAGGGTCGCGACGTCCTTGTAGTCGATGACACCCACGCGGATGGACTTCGCGGGAGCGGCGTTCTTCGCGCCCTTCCGCGGCTTGCGGCGGTCGCCGCTCGACTTTCCAGCCATGAGTTTTCCTTACGAGAAATTGTGTTCGGATCCGAGGATCCGGAATCTTGTGTGCGTTCGGCTCAGAACGGAGTGTCGTCGCCGAAGCTGCCGGGAGTGCTCCACGCATCGGCGCTCGATGAACCGGACGACCCGGGGGTCGACCACGGCTCTTCCGAGACCTGCTGCTGCGGACGTCCGCCGCCCTGGCCACCCTGGCCGCCCTGGAAGCTCCCGCCGCCGCCGGTCGAGGCGGCGCGGGTGACCTGAGCGGTCGCGTAGCGGAGCGAGGGGCCGATCTCGTCGACCTCCAGCTCGATCGCGGTGCGGTTCTGGCCCTCGCGGTCCTGGTAGGAGCGCTGACGCAGGCGGCCGGTCGCGATGACCCGCATGCCCTTCGTCAGCGAACCCGCCACGTGCTCGGCGAACTCACGCCACACGGACGCGCGGAGGAACAGCGCATCGCCGTCCTTCCACTCGTTCGCCTGGCGGTCGAAGGTGCGCGGCGTCGAAGCGATGGTGAAGTTCGCCACCGGCAGCCCGTTCTGCGTGTAGCGCAGCTCGGGGTCGGCGGTGAGGTTTCCCACCACGGTGATGACGGTCTCGCCGGCCATGATCCTTAGACCTTCGCGGCCTTGGGCTTGCGAGCGGCCTTCTCCTCGGCCCGCTTGGCCTCGGCGGCGACCATCGCCTGCGCCTCTTCGGCACGCAGAACCTTGGTGCGGAACACGAGCTCCGACAGGTTCAACTGACGATCGAGTTCGTTCGTGGCGTCGCTGGTCGCGGTGAAGTTCACGACGGCGTAGATGCCCTCGGTCTTCTTGTTGATCTCGTAGGCGAAACGGCGCTTGCCCCAGATGTCGACCTTGTCAATCGAGCCACCATCAGCGGTGATGACCTTCAGGAACTTGTCGAGGTTGGGGGCAACCTGGCGCTCGTCCAGCTCGGGGGTCAGAATGACCATGAGCTCGTACTGGTGCGTCACTTACCCACCTCCTTCGGACTAGAACGGCTTCCGGGACTTTCCCGGAAGCAGGAGGGTGTTGTGCACGTGTCCGGGCACAGATGTACCCAGACAACCTGAACAGCTTAGCGGATCCGCCTGCGTGCCGCGAACCGCGCGACCCTGCGCCGGGAGGATCCGGATCACGCGCAGGCGGTGACCGTCGCCGTGGGCGCCTGGATCCAGAAGTCGGATTCGACCTGACCGGGAGAGCTCGCCGTCGGCTTCGGGTCGACCATCGGCGGGAGGTTGAAGGTGTATCGAACCGTCACGGGCTGCGCGGTCGCGGCCGTGAACGAGGCGGTGCGGGTCTTGTCGCCGCCCCATTGCAGATCGGTGCTGTACCCGCTGGTCGGGACGCCGGTCTGACCCACGATCTCCCGCGCGAGCGGAACCGTGGTCGCACCTTGCAGGATATCCGCGTCGAGCCATTGCCCGTAGAGCGTGCCGTCCGTGCCGTACGCGGTCTGCGAGACGATGCGCGCGCTGAGCTCGTAGGTCGCGCCCGCGGTCGGCGTGAACGTGTAGAGCGCCACGACCGTGGTCTGCGATGTGCCGCCGTCGGAGGAGGACACGAAGCCGTCCTTCGTGGAGTCCCCCACCCACGCGCTCTGCGCGGCGCGGTTGGGTGCGTTCAGGTCGACGGAGGCGTCTGCAGGCGTCCAGCCCGTATTGCCGCGGTCCCAGGTGGACAGCGTTCCGGCCGTGAGGCTCCACGACAGGCGCGCGGTCGGTGCGACCACGCCGACCGTGCACGTCGCGCCGAGTGCAGTGGACGCCGCAGCCATCGGTGCCGCCGCGGCGGCAGCGATGACCGGCACCGACCACGCGGCCGACATCACGACCGTGCGACGGCTGAGGCCCCTCGCCACCCCGGGTTCTCCGGCTCGTTCCCGTCCTGCAGAAATGGACTCTTCATCGAACGACATGTTCTTGGGCATGCGCGTCTTCCTTCCCCTGTGAATGCCGCGGCGTCTACCCCCATAGGCGCACGGCGGCCGGGTCGCGTTCGGGTAACGCGAGGCTCCGGCTGACAAATTGAATCAGACCCTGGGACCGGTCACAGATGTATTCATGTGGATGTGACAACGATCAGTACTGACCTGGCGCACCACGCTGTCACCCCTCGACAATGCGGCGGTGCGGGGTAGCCTGACGCCATGCGCTGGGAAGACGACGTCGAGGTCGGCAGCTGGATCCGGGAGCGGCTGGATCCGCAGTTCGGCCCGAGCATGCACAGCGTGGTTCCGCGCGGGTTCGACGCGTACGCGCGGATCTTCCACCCGGCGTCGGTGCGCAGCGTCCCCGGTGGGGTCGTACCCACGAACGATGAGCTGGGCGCGCTGTCGGACGACGACTACGACCGCGTCGTCGCGTCGTTCCGGGACGAGGACATCAACTGGGCCGGCACGGCCGCCGCCTTCGGCACCGTGCTGCACCCGCTCGCGCAGTGGAATCGGATCGTGCGCACCCCGGAGGGCGAGGACTGGCGTCGCCGGCACTCCCCCGATGGGCGGGAGTTCAGCGCGCCGATCGAGGGCGATCTTCCGCACGGGATCCTGGCGCACGTCGCCGAGCACCTGGTCGCGCACACCAGGACGCCCGACGACGGATACGCGGGCGTCTGGGCGGGCTGGGGCGGGCTGCTGGGCGGCTACGGCTCGCCGAGCCACGTGTTCCTGACCGCCGCCGGCGACCCGGGCGAAGCGCACGCCGCCATGCTCGCCGAGAGCATCCACGACCCGTTCAACAACCCGTACCAGAAGGCGCTGTGGCACGACGGGATCCTGCCCCGCGAGATCTCGGAGGGGGCCCACCTCGAGCTCCCGCAGCGCGAGCACGTGCTGTTCGCGGCACCGCCGCGCGCGTTCGCGGATCCGGACTGGGTGGCGTTCGTCCCCTGGCGGGACCCTTCGACAGGCTCAGGGACCGCGCTCGGAGAACGCGGACTCCCGCCGATCGCGCAGCATCCGAGCCTGATCTGGCCGTCCGATCGGGCATGGATCCTGGTGAGCGAGATCGACTTCGACTCGACGATCGTCGCCGGATCCGCCGCCCTCATCGCCGCGCTCTGCGCCGAGGAGTGCATCGAGGCGCTGCCGATCCCCGAAGAGGCCGCCCTGCACTGGGACGCCGACCGCGTCAACCGCTGAACCTCCGCCACGGAGGCTGGCGGATCTGCGGCACCGGGCTAGCGTGGAGGCGTGACCGTCCCCATCCCGCAGCCCGCGGCCGCGTATCCGTTCGATTCCCGGCCACTGACGGATCCGGTCGATCGTGCGGCGCTGGCCGCGTACGTGCGGCAGGCGAAGGCGAGCGGGAACAGCGGCGGGCAGGCGTCCGCCGCCCGCGGCGTCGCCTTCGTCGTGATCGCGTTCGGCGTCTTCGCCGCGGTGTTCGCCGTGGTCGTGTCCACCTCCCTCCGCGGGTTCGCCACCCTCCTGTTCACGGTGCTGCCGGTGCTGGTGGTCGTCGGTGTCCTCGTCGGGGTCGTGGTGTGGTTCCGGCGCGCGCGCACCCGGGAGTACCGCCTGGCCACCTTCGCGAGCACCAACGGGATGACCTATCTCGCGGGGCTCGACGATCCGCAACTGCCGGGCATGATCTTCGACCAGGGTCACAGCCGCAAGGCACGCGACCTCGTCCGCGGCGCCACGCCCCGCTTCGTCGAGTTCGCGAACTTCCAGTACACGACCGGGTCCGGCAAGAACGCGCAGACGCACACCTGGGGCTACATCGCGATCCGGCTCGACGTGCCGCTGCCGAACATCGTGCTCGACTCGCTCGCCAACAACTCCGTCTTCGGATCCAACCTGCCCGAGCGCTACGAGAAGCACCAGCGGCTCGCGCTCGAGGGCGACTTCGACCGCTCCTTCGCGCTGTACTGCCCCACCGGTTATGAGCGCGACGCGCTGTACCTGTTCACGCCCGACATCATGGCCCGGTTCATGGACAACGCGGCGACCTTCGACGTCGAGATCGTGGACGACTGGTTGCTCCTGTACGCACAGCGGCAGGAGGTGTCGACCCTGGATCCGGCGACCTGGGCCCGCATGTTCGCCACGGTGAGCGCCGTGATCGACAAGCTCGCGCAGTGGGGTCGCTGGCGCGACGAGCGCCTCCGTGCGGCGCCGGGCGGCTTGACCGGCACGACGCCGGCGGGCGCAGGATCCGCTGCCGCGCCGATGGCCTTCGCGGGAGACGTGGCCGCCCCGACGCCCGGGGCCCCCGGGCAGACGCCGTGGTCCCCGCCGCCGGGTGTCGCAGCGCCCGGAAGACGGCTGAAGCGCACGTCGTCGTGGGTCGGCCTGGTGTTCTTCCTGATCTTCGCCGGCTTCTGGCTCATCCCGAAGTTCTTCGGGCACTGAGCGGAGCTCTCGGGCACTGAGCGCAACGACCGAGGGGTGGACCCGGATCCGGATCCACCCCTCTGTCGTACGTGAAGGCTCACGCCCGGCGGCGCACCGCCTGCCAGAGCGCGCGGCGCTCGGCCTGCTCCACCGGATCCGGCACCGGAAGGGCTGCGAGCAGCTCCCGGGTGTACGGGTTCTTCGGGTCGTTCAGCACCTGCGCCGTCGTGCCCTGCTCCTGGATCGTGCCGCGCTGCAGCACGATGATCCGGTCCGAGACGGCGTCGATCACCGCGAGGTCGTGGCTGATGAACAGCGACGCGAACCCGAGCTCCGACTGCAGCTGCACGAACAGCTCGAGCACCTTGGCCTGCACCGAGACGTCGAGCGCGCTGGTCGGCTCGTCGGCGATGAGCAGCTTCGGATCCAGCGCCAGGGCACGCGCGAGCGACGCGCGCTGACGCTGACCGCCGGACAGCTCATGCGGATAGCGGTCGCCGAAGTTCGTCGGCAGCCGCACGGCGTCGAGCAGCTCGTCCACCCGCGCGCGGGCCGCGGCGACGCTCGACGCCTTCCCGTGCACGATCAGCGGCTCGGCGATGCACTCCGCGATCGACAGCAGCGGGTTGAAGCTGGTCGCGGGGTCCTGGAACACGAATCCGATGTCGGGGCGCAGCGGCGCCAGCTGGCGCTGCTTCACACCGTTCATCTCCTGGCCGAGCACCCGCAGGGACCCGCCGACGACCGTGGTCAGGCCGACGACGGCGCGGCCGATCGTGGTCTTGCCGGATCCGGATTCGCCCACCAGCCCGACGACCTCGCCGGGGCCGACGTGGAAGTCGACGCCCTTGACGGCGATCACGCCGCCGCGTCCGAACCGGCCGGGGTAGCCGATCTCGCACGCCCGCGCCACGATGAGGCTGCCCTCCGGGGCCATGTCCGCAGCGGCGAGCGTTTCGTCTCGCTGCGCTCGCTGAACGACCGGGACGGTCGGCTCCAGCGCAGACTTGCCCTGGCCGACGTGCGGCACCGCCGCGAGCAGCTCCCGGGTGTACTCCTCGCGCGGATTGGCGAACAGCTCGTGCACCGGTGCCTGCTCGACGATGTCTCCCTGCAGCATCACCACGACCCGGTCGGCGAGATCGGCCACGACGCCCATGTTGTGCGTGATCAGCACGATCGTCGCGCCGAACTCGTCGCGGCAGGCGCGCAGCAGCTCGAGGATCTCGGCCTGCACGGTCACGTCGAGCGCGGTGGTCGGCTCGTCCGCGATGATCAGCCCGGCGTTCAGCACCAGCGCCATCGCGATCACGATGCGCTGCTTCTGCCCGCCGGAGAACTGGTGCGGGAAGTCGTCGACGCGGGTGTCCGGATCCGGGATCCCGACCTTGCGCAGGATCTCGATCGCGCGCGCCTTCGCCTCCCGCTTGGACAGCTTGCCGCCGCCGTGGTGGGCGCGCAGGCCCTCGGCGATCTGCCAGCCGACGGTGTAGACGGGGTTCAGCGCCGTGGACGGCTCCTGGAACACCATCGCCGCGTCCCGGCCGCGCATCGCGCGCAGCTTGGCCGGCGTCGCGTGCACGACGTCGGTCTCGCCGCCCTCGCGGCCGCGCACGATCACCGCGCCCGACATGGTCGCGGTCTCGGGCAGCAGGCCGAGCAGTGCGTTGGCGGTGACGGTCTTGCCGGATCCGGATTCACCCACGATCGCCAGAACCTCGCCCGCGTGCGCCTGGATGTCGATGCCCTTGACCGCGTCGACGGGATCGCCGTCGGTCGCGAACCGCACGCGCAGCCCGCGGATGTCGGCGACATCGCGGCCCGGGGTCAGGTCAGCGGATTTCAGCGTGCCGGTCATGCCGCACCTCCCGCGCGACGGCGGGTGCGCAGTCGCGGATCGCTCAGGTCGTTCAGGCTCTCGCCGACGAGCGTGATGCCGAGCACCACGAGCACGATGGCAAGGCCGGGGAAGATCGAGGTCCACCAGATGCCGCTGGTGACGTCGGCTACCGAGCGGTTCAGGTCGTAGCCCCATTCGGCGGCCGAGGTGGCCTCGATGCCGAAGCCGAGGAAGCCGAGGCCGGCGAGCGTCAGCAGCGCCTCCGAGGCGTTCAGCGTGATCACCACCGGCAGGGACCGGGTGGAGTTGCGCAGCACGTGCCGCAACAGGATCCGTCCCGTCGGCACGCCGATCACCTTGGCCGACTCGACGAACGGCTCGGCCCGCACCCGCACCACCTCGGCGCGGACCACCCGGAGGTACTGCGGCACGAACACGACCGTGATCGACAGCGCGGTCGCCATGACGCCCGACCACAGGTTCGACTGGCCGTGGCTGATCACGATCGACATCACGATCGCGAGCAGCAGCGACGGGAACGCGTAGATCGCATCGGCGATCACGACGAGGATCCGATCCAGCCAGCCGCCGAAGTAGCCGGCGACCAGCCCGAGCGCGATGCCGATGAAGATCGAGCAGGCGATCGCGGCGATGATCACGAGCAGCGCGGTCTGAGAACCCCAGACCACGCGCGAGAGCACGTCGAACCCGCTCACGGTGGTGCCGAGCAGGTTCGTGGCGCTCGGGGGCTGCTGCGTGCCGAACTTGTGGCCGTCGGCGGTCGCCTGCTGCGCCCAGGAGTACGGCGCGATCAGCGGCGCCAGGATCGCGACCAGCACGAACAGGCCGGTGATGACGAGGCCGGTGATGAGCATGCCGCGCTGCAGCCCGACGCTCTGGCGCAGCTGCGAGATCACGGGCAGGCGCTCGGTCCAGCGGCGCTTGCGCGGAGCCTGGGCGGCGAGCGCCCGCGTCTCCGGTCCCTGCGCTTCGACAGCCTCAGCAACCGGGTTCTTGGCGCGGTCGATCACGGGGTCGGTGGAGTCCGGAGCCATCTCAGTACCTCACCCTCGGGTCGATCATGGCGGCGATGATGTCGACGATGAAGTTCGTCACCGCGACGATGACGGCGATCATCACGACGATCCCCTGCACGGCCACGAAGTCGCGGGCCTTCAGGTACTCGCTCAGCATGAAGCCGATGCCCTTCCACTCGAACGTGGTCTCGGTCAGGATCGCGCCGGCGAGCAGCATCGCGATCTGCAGACCCATGACCGTGATGATCGGGATCATCGCGGGCCGGAACGCGTGCTTGGTGACGAGGCGGTATTCGCTCACGCCGCGCGAGCGGCCCGAGGTGACGTACTGCTGGCCGAGCGTGCCGATGACGTTCGTGCGGATCAGCCGCAGGAACACACCGGCGGTGAGCATGCCGAGCGCGAGCGCCGGCAGCACCGCGTGCCACAGCACGTCGGCGATCGCCGGGCCGTTGCCGAGCCGGATCGCGTCGAGCAGGTAGATGCCGGTCGGGGTGTTGATGCCGCTCATCAGCAGCTCGGTCTGGGTGTTGGCCCGGCCGGAGACCGGCAGCCACCCCAGCCACACCGAGAAGACCAGCTTGAGCAGCAGACCGACGAAGAAGATGGGGGTCGCGTACGCGAGGATCGCCATGATCCGCAGCGAGGCGTCCTGCCAGCGGTCGCGGCGGTGCGCGGCGACGAGTCCGAGCGGGATGCTGACCGCGAACGCGACGATCAGCGCGTAGATCGCGAGCTCGAGGGTGGCGGATCCGTAGGTGAGCAGCACCGTCATGACGGGCTGGTGGTCGGTGATCGTGGTGCCGAAGTCGCCGCGCAGGATGTTGCCGAGGTACTCGAGGTACTGCACCAGCAAGGGCCGGTCGTAGCCGGCTTCGTGCACGCGCTGGGCGAGCTGCGCGGCCGGCAGGCGGCCGCCGAGGGCCGCGGTGATCGGGTCTCCGGTGATCCTCATCAGGAAGAAGACCAGGGTGACCAGGATCAGGACGGTGGGGATGATCAGGGCGAGGCGGATCAGGATGTAACGCCAGAGCCCTCCGCCGGAGGATTTGGAGCGCGTCGCCACGGGGTCTGCGGCGAGGACGTCTACGGCCATGTGTGGAACCTTTGTGAGATCAAGCGGCGCGGCATTGCGCCAAGGAATGGAGACGGGGCACCGTCGCGAGTGCGACGATGCCCCGTCTCACGGGTGCATTACTTGCTGAGCGGTGCGTAGCGGAACTTGAACGACGCGTCGAGCGTGGCGCCGTTGACGCCCGATCCGACCACGGCGATCTGCTTGCCCTGCAGCAGGGGCAGCGTCGACAGGTCCTTCGCGACCATGTCCTGCACCTGAGCCAGGTCGGCCATGCGCTTGTCCTTGTCGGTCTCGGTCTGCGACTTCACGATGAGGTCGTTGACCGCGGGGTTGTCGTAGTGGTTGCCGAGGAAATTGTCCTTGACGAAGAACGGCGACAGGTAGTTGTCGGCGTCGGAGTAGTCCGGGAACCAGCCGAGCTGGTACGCGGGGTACACGTCCTTGGTGCGGTCCTTGGAGTACTGCACCCACTCCGTGCTCTGCAGGTTGACGGTGAACAGGCCGCCCTTCTCGAGCTGCGCCTTGATGGCGGCGTACTCGTCACCCGACGACGGGCCGTAGTGGTCGCCGTTGTACTGCAGGCTCAGGGTGATCGGGGTCTGCACGCCGGCGGCGGCCAGGACAGCCTTCGCCTTGTCGAGCGAGGGTCCGCCGTTTCCGTCGCCGTACATCGACTTCAGTGGCGTCGTCGCGCCGGTCAGGCCGTCGGCGACGAAGGAGTACAGCGGGCTGTAGGTGCCCTTGTAGACGTCCTTCGCGATCGCCGCGCGGTCGACGAGGTCGGCCGCGGCCTGGCGGACGGCCTGCGCCTTGGCCGGGTCGGCCTCGGGGGTCGTCGCACCGTACGGCTGCGTGTTGAAGTTGAACACGATGTAGCGGATCTCGCCACCGGGGCCCTCGACGAGCTTGACCTTCTTGTTCGTGGAGAGGTTGTCGATGTCGGTGGCGGAGAGGCTCCGGTAGGCCACGTCGATGTCGCCGTTGCCGATCGCGAGCTTCAGGTTCGAGGCGTCGGCGTAGTACTTGACGTTGACGGCCGAGTTGGCGGCCTTGCCCAGCTCGCCCTGGTAGCCGTCGTACGGCTTGTAGGCGATCAGCTGGTTCAGCTTGTAGTCGGTGATCTCGTACTGACCGGCGAACGCCTTGCCCTTGATGATCGCGTCATCGGTGGTGACCTTGTCGGCGGAGAAGACCTTCTCGTCGACGATGGGAGCCGCCGGGCTGGACAGGATCAGCGGCCAGATCTGGTCGTTGCCGTTCTTCAGCGTGAACACGACGGTGGTCGCGTCGGGCGCGGCCGTGCTGGCGAGGTTGCCGAGCAGCGAGGCCGGTCCGTTCGGGTCGTTGATCTTGACCATGCGGTCGAAGGAGAACTTGACCGAGGCCGAGGTGAGCGGGTCGCCGTTGGCGAACTTCAGATCCTTCTTCAGCTTCACCGTGTACTCGGTCGGTGAGGTGAACTCGGCCGACACCGCGATGTCGGGCGTGACCTCGGCCGTGCCGTACTTGCTGTTCATGAGGAACGGGTAGATCTGGTTCATCACCGCGAAGGATCCGTTGTCGTAGGATCCTGCGGGGTCGAGCGACGTGATCTTGTCGGTCGTGCCGACGGTGATCGTGCTGCCGGAGGATCCCCCGGTCGAGCCGCCGCCGCCCGTGCTGCTCGTCGCGCAACCGGCGAGAGCGAGCGAGGCGACGCCGATGGCGCCGATGGCGAAGCCGAGACGGCCTCGTGTGCTGTGGAATGACATATACACCTCTGTATCGGTTCCGTGGCCGCGATTCCGGCCGCAAACAACCGTGGCCGTCGGGGTTCACGGCGCACGGGACACCCGATTGTAGGCATGTCCACGCGGAACCTGTGAGTTCCGACGCTGAGACGTGACCTCGGCGGGACGCGGTGTCAGGGCGTGGGCGCGACCATTCAGGCCAGAGCGAAGTGCTCCAGCTCGGCCTGGTCGAGCATGCGCGACCGGGTCAGGAACCTCTTGCCTGTGGGCGACTCGACGCTGAAGCCGGCACCGCGCCCTGCGACCACGTCGATCGTGAGGTGGGTGTACTTCCAGTACTCGAACTGGCTTTCCGACATGTAGACCGGCACGGCATCGGCCAGGCCGACGTCGAGATGGCCGAGCAGCACGTCGCCGGGACCCGTGAGGAACATGCCCACGGGATAGCACATCGGCGCCGATCCGTCGCAGCAGCCGCCGGACTGGTGGAACATCAGGGGTCCGTGCTGCACGGTCAGCTCACGCAGCAGCGCCGCCGCCTCCGCCGAGACGTCGACGCGGTGAAACTCGGGCATGGCACGCTCCTCTCGTGGTGCCGGCGGGCGAGGACGCGCCTCGCCCGCCGGATCCTGGTTCAGCTCAGAAGAAGCCCATCGGCCCCTCGGCGTACGAGACCAGGAGGTTCTTCGTCTGCTGGTAGTGGTCGAGCATCATCTTGTGGTTCTCGCGGCCCACGCCGGACTGCTTGTACCCGCCGAACGCGGCGTGCGCCGGGTACTGGTGGTACGTGTTGGTCCAGACGCGGCCTGCCTCGATCGCACGGCCTGCCCGATACGCGGTGTCGCCGCTGCGGCTCCACACGCCGGCGCCGAGGCCGTAGAGGGTGTCGTTGGCGATCGAGATGGCGTCGTCGAAGCCGTCGAAGCTCGTCACCGACAGCACCGGTCCGAAGATCTCCTCCTGGAAGATCCGCATGTCGTTCGTGCCCTCGAACACGGTCGGCGCGACGTAGTACCCCTCGCTGAGGTCGCCGCCGAGGTCGACCCGCTCGCCGCCGGTGAGCAGGCGCGCACCGCCGGCCTTCCCGATGTCGATGTAGCTGAGGATCTTCTCGAGCTGGTCGTTCGAGGCCTGCGCGCCGATCATCGTGGTCAGATCCAGCGGGTTGCCCTGCACGACCTTCTTGACGCGCTCGAGCCCGTCGGAGAGGAAGCCGTCGTAGATCGAGCGCTGGATCAGCGCGCGCGACGGGCACGTGCACACCTCGCCCTGGTTCAGCGCGAACATCGTGAAGCCCTCGAGCGCCTTGTCGTAGTACGGGTCGCTGGTCGAGCGCGCGACGTCCTCGAAGAAGACGTTCGGGCTCTTGCCGCCGAGCTCGAGCGTGACCGGGATGAGGTTCTGCGACGCGTACTGCATGATCAGGCGGCCGGTCGTGGTCTCGCCGGTGAAGGCGACCTTGCGGATCCGCTTGTGCTGCGCCAGAGGAGCGCCGGCCTCGATCCCGAAGCCGTTGACGATGTTCACCACACCGGCCGGGAGCAGGTCGCCGATGACCTCGAACAGGAACAGCAGCGAGGCCGGGGTCTGCTCGGCCGGCTTGATGACGATGCAGTTGCCGGCGGCGAGCGCAGGGGCGAGCTTCCACACGGCCATCAGGATCGGGAAGTTCCACGGGATGATCTGCCCGACCACCCCGAGCGGCTCGTGGAAGTGGTAAGCGACGGTGTTCTCGTCGAGCTGGCTGATCCCGCCCTCCTGCGCCCGCAGCACGCCGGCGAAGTAGCGGAAGTGGTCGACGGCGAGCGGGATGTCGGCGGCGAGGGTCTCGCGCACCGGCTTGCCGTTCTCCCACGTCTCGGCGATCGCGATGACCTCGAGGTTCTGCTCGATGCGGTCGGCGATCCGGTTCAGGACGTTGGCGCGTTCGGCCGGGCTGGTCTTGCCCCAGCTCGCGAACGCCTTCCAGGCGACGTCGACGGCACGGTCGATGTCCTCACTGGTGCCGCGGCCCACCTCCGTGAACGGCTTCCCGTTGACCGGGCTGACGTTCTCGAAGTACTGCCCCTTGACGGGTGCGACGAACTCGCCGCCGATGTAGTGCCCGTAGCGCGCCCGGTAGTTCGCGAGCGCACCGGGCTGGCCCGGGGCTGCGTACGCGGTCGACACGCTCTCCTCGATGATGGTCATCACGTCTCCTTCGACGATCCGCGGCTCCGGCGCCGCACGGGTGGATTGCCTTGACGCTAGGCGTCTGCACGTTGCGCTCCGGTGCGTCACGTTGCATCGGGTTGCACTCCGGTCCCACCCCGGTCCCTGAGCCTGTCGAGGGGCCCGGCGCTCAGCCCTGCTCGAGCCGCTCGATCCGACTCACCAGGCCGGCGCGCTTCGGCGAGCGCGCGGGCAGCAGCTCGAGGCAGAGGCGCAGGATCTCGGCGTCGTCGGCCCCCTCGGGGATCTCTGCGTACGACAGCAGCACCTCCACGCTCGCCTCGGTGCGCATGGTCTCGCGCAGCGTCGAGCGCACCGTCTCGCGATACTCCTCGACGCCGGGCGCGATCGAGTCCGGCAGCACCGGGCCCCGATAGGCCGATAGCGCGACCCGATGCGCCCCTCGATCGAGCAGCGACAGCACGTCCTGTGCGTCGGTCTCCAGCGGCACGGTGATCCGATACGGGCGCGACTCCGGCACGAGCGCGGGCCAGATCCGCTCCAGCGCCTTGCGCAGCCGCACCATCTCGGGGCGCAGGGTGTCGGCCGAGGATCCCTCGCCGTAGACGAGCTCGGCGAGGCGCTCGGCGGAGAGTCCCTGCCGGTGCACCACGAGCAGCAGCAGGATCTCGGCGTGCCGGGCGCTGAGCTCGATCGACCGTTCGCCGTCGCCGCCCGCCACGTCCAGGCGCGCCCGATCGCGGCCCAGCACCCGCAACGCCGCTCGCTCCGGGGTCTGCCGCCGCTTCGGCGCGGGGGCGGGTGCCACCGGCGCCGCTCGGGCGCGCAGCCGCGCGACCAGCAGCTCCGCCTCGACCGCGCGAGCCGTGGCGTCGACGAGCATGCGGGCCTGCGGACTGGCCGCCTCGGATCCGCCGGTGACGTCGATCACCCCGAGGATCCGCCGATCCTCCGGATCGAAGACGGGAGTCGCCGTGCACGACCAGGGCTGCACGAGCCGGTTGTAGTGCTCCGCGCCGTGGATCTGCACCGATACGCCGAGTTCGAGGGCGGTGCCGGGGGCCGAGGTTCCGACGGCGCGCTCCGACCAGTTCGCGCCTTCGACGAAGCCCATCTCACCCGAGAGGATCCGCTGGTTCAGGTCGCCCTCGACCCAGAGCAGCCGCCCCGCCTGGTCGCCGACGGCGACGATGACCCCGGAGTCCTCCGCGGATCCGGGCAGGAGCAGGGAGCGGATCGTGTCCATGGCACCGGCCAGCGGGTGCGCCAGGCGATACGCATCGAGCGCCTCGGCCGTGAACTCGAGCGGGGGCAGTCCTTCGGCTCCGACCCGCTGCCGCCAGGAACGCTCCCACGACTCGCGCACGAGTGCCCGGACCTGCTGCAGCCGCCCGTCGTCGATGTTCCCCGCGACCAGCTCTTCGTGCGCCCGTTCGATGAGCAGGCGCGACGCAGCGGGCGTGGCCCCGCGAGAGGGCTGCCAGGGAGAGGGCACAGTGCCTCCGATCATCGGCGACGGAGTCCGACCAGTGTACGGCGACCAGGACGTCGGGGGCCCGAGTTCGGTGACGCGGCCGATTCGCTGCATCGCTCTCGGCACTACTGCGCACCGCGTGGTAGTGTGCGGAGCAATGCAGTGAACGACCGGAGCGAGGAGGCGACGTGGACACGACACAGTTGCTCAAGGGGGTGCTGGATCTGGCGGTGCTCGCCGTCCTGCGCGACGACGACGGGTACGGCTACGACATCGTGCGCCGCCTGCGCGACGCCGGGATCGGAGACGTCGGCGACGCGTCCGTGTACGGGACGCTCCGCCGGCTGCACTCCGGCGGAGCGCTGTCGAGCTACGTCGTCCCGTCGGACGGCGGCCCGCACCGCAAGTACTACGCGATGAACGCGCAGGGCAAGCAGATGCTCGACGAGCAGATCGGCACGTGGTCGCAGTTCGCCGTCGCGATGTCGGGCCTCCTTGCGCCGCATGTGCCCGTACCGGCGGACATCTCCGCCCCCGCTCTGTTCCGTCCCCCCGTCAATCCCACCGGAATCGTCTCCGAAGGAGCGCAGCGATGAACGACACCACTCTCCCCACCGACGAGCGGATCCACGCCTTCGCCGACGCGGTGCGCGCGGAACTCGCCGATCTTCCCGTCGAGGACATCGACGACCTCATCGAGGGCCTCGTCGGCGACCTCACCGATCAGGCTGAGGATCACGGCGGTGAGATTGAGCTGGGCGATCCTGCCGCGTACGCGCAAGAGCTGCGCACGGCCGCAGGGCTGCCCGAGCGCGGGCCGGTGACGACGACGAAGGTGCCGTGGCATGAGCGGCTCGCCGCCCAGAGCGGACGTTCAGTGGGACGGATCCGCTCCTCTGCGTTCGGGTCCTGGGTGCTGGATCTGCTGATCGCCCTGCGACCGGTGTGGTGGATCCTTCGCGGCCTCGCCCTCGCGGCGTTGATCGCCATCCCCGCAGGACTGGGGCCGCGCACGATCGCGGGATACGGAGGGTTCCCCGCGCAAGTCCTCGTCTGGGCGATCGTGCTCGCGATCGTCCTCGTCAGCGTGCAATGGGGACGCGGGCGCTGGCTGCCGCGGAACGCCCTCCGACACGTCCGCACGATCGCCAGCGTCCTGGCTCTGCTCTTCCTTCCCGCGCTCTTCGGCTACGCGACCAGCTCCATCTCGGCACAGGCGTACGGGAACCCGGGTTACCGCACGCCTCCGACTCCCGGCCTCGCACTCGACGGCAACCGCGTCGTCAACCTCTTCGTCTACGACAAGGACGGCAGCCTGATCCCCGGCGCGCAGATCTATACGAACCGAGGCACTCCGCTGAATCTGATGGGGCGCTACGGCGAGCAGTTCGACAGCGCCGCGGCGTTCTGGGGCCCGGGCGACAGCGGAACCACGACGCTGCCGTTCCGCGATGCGCAAGAGCGCCCGGTCTGGAACGTCTACCCGCTGCAGCTCGGCCGCATCGACGACGCAACGGGCCAGCTCGATCCTTCGACGACCCTCACCCCCCAACCGCCCTTCCTGCGGGCCCCCGACCGAGCGCTCACCGCGACGCCGGCGCCAACGCCCGGCTCGACGATGTCACCTGCGCCCACCCCCGCACCGACCCCCGTTCCGAGCCCGTCGCCCGTCCCGACGCCGACGTCCACCCCGGCGGGCTGAGCCATGACCGACCCGCGCATCGTCTCGATCGACCTCACGCACCTCGTCCATGCGGCGCTGCGCCGCGAGCCTGGTGTCGAACTCAGTCAGAACGACTCCTGTGAGGCGAATTCAGCCTCAGACCGACCGAATTGACTGAGTTCGACACACTCAGCCGAAGTGCACAACGCTCAGATATGACGGTCAGCCCCGCGCGGCCCACCACGCCCGAAGGCGCCGCTCGGCGGCCTCGGGGCCGATGACGCCCTCGTCCAACCGCAGTTCGAGCAGGAACCGGTAGGCCTCGCCCACCTCGCGGCCGGGGGCGATCTGCAGGATCCGCTGCACGTCGTTGCCGTCGAGTTCGGGGCGGATCGCGTCGATCTCCTCCTGCTCGCGCAGGATCGTGATCCGCTCCTCGATGTCGTCGTACGCGGCCGCGAGACGCTGGGCCTTGCGCTTGTTGCGGGTCGTGACGTCGGCGCGGGTGAGGATGTGCAGCCGTTCGAGCTGGTCGCCGGCGTCGCGCACATACCGGCGCACGGCGGAGTCGGTCCAGGCGCCCTCCGAGTATCCGAAGAAGCGCAGATGCAGCTCGATGAGCGTCGCGACCGCCTCGGTCGTGTCCTTGTCGAAGCGCAGGGCCTGCAGGCGCTTGCGGGCAAGGCGCGATCCGACCACGTCGTGGTGGTGGAACGTGACCGCTCCCCCCGGCTCGAGCTTGCGGGTGCGCGGCTTGCCGATGTCGTGCAGCAGCACCGCGAGGCGCATGACGGCGTCGGCGGGCTCGCCGGGATGCCGCGTGAGCTCCAGCGCGATCGCCTGATCCAGCGCGGTCAGGGAGTGCTCGTACACGTCCTTGTGGTGATGGTGCTCGTCGACCTCGAGCCGGAGCGCGCTCACCTCGGGCAGGAACTCGTCGATCAGCCCCGTGTCGACGAGAACGCGGATCCCGCGCACCGGGTCGTCGGACTGCAGCAGGCGTACGAGCTCGGACTGGATCCGCTCGGGGCTCACGATCCGCAGCGTCTCACGCAGCTCGGCGATCGCCGTGAGCGTGCGCTCCTCGATCGCGAAGCCGAGCTGGGCGCTGAAGCGGGCAGCGCGCAGCATGCGCAGCGGATCGTCGCCGAAGCTGATCTCGGGCGCGGTCGGCGTGCGCAGGATCCCGGCCAGCAGATCCTCGACCCCGCCGGTCGGATCGACCAGCTTCGGCATCGGTGCTGATTGCGGCCGCTGCGCTGGTGCGGAGACCAGCAGCGCCATCGCGTTGACGGTGAAGTCGCGGCGCACCAGATCGCCGTCGATGTCGTCGCCGAACGAGACGACGGGCTTGCGGGTGACGCCGTCGTAAGCGTCCGCGCGGTAGGTCGTGATCTCGACCTGCTCGCCCTGGACCTTCGCACCGATCGTGCCGAATTCGCGCCCGATGTCCCACTGCGTGGTCGAGATCGGCTTGACGATGCGCAGGATGTCGTCGGGGCGGGCGTTCGTCGTGAAGTCGAGGTCGTGCGTGGCGCGGCCGAGCAGCGCGTCGCGCACCGGGCCGCCGACGACGGCGAGGGCGAACCCGGCGTCGGCGAACGCCGTGGCCAGCGTGCGCACGACCGGGTTCTCGGCCAGCGCCCCCAGGCGCGCGAGCGATTCGGCCATATTGAGCATGGGTTCCAGGGTACCGGGGCGGGCTCAGCCGACGCCGAGCATCCGGCGCAGCAGGATCCCGGGGGCCCTCGCACCCTCTGCCGCATCGGCGTCGCCGCTCAGCGCCCACTCATCGATGCCGCGCAGCAGGCCGAACACGGCCGCGGTCTGCAGCTCGATCGGCAGGTCGGCGTGCACCGCACCCGCGGAACGCCCGGCCGCGAGCACGGCGGCGACCCAACTCCGCACCGCCCCGAGCACCTCGGTCCGCGCTGTGCCGTCCTGCGCGGGCAGATAGAAGATGCGTCCGAGCATGGCGAGTGCGGGCTCCCCCGCGAGCGCGGCGAAGCCGGCAAGGGCGGAATCGACGCGCGCCCAGAAATCCGGTGCGTCGAATCCGGCTGGATCCGGCACGACCCAGACGGCGCGCACGTCGTCGACGAGCGCACGGACGACGGCGTCGAACAGCTCCGCCTTGGATCCCGCCGCATGGTAAAAGGAGCTCTTGCTGAGGGCGGCGGCGCGGAGGATCCGATTCAGCGAAGCGCCTTCGTAGCCGGCAGCAGCGAATTCGGCGACCGTCGCCTCGATCAGCGCCGCACGATGCGGTCCAGTCAATGCGGTCATACGCCCCAGCCTACTGGACCACCTGGTCCAGTAGGGGTAGTGTGACGACTGGACCAGGTGGTCCAATCGGAGGATCCCATGCTCGAACCCGTTGCTCTCAACATCCAGCTCGCGCGTCAGACCAGCGACCGCCTGCGAGTGCTCATCGTCGGCGCCGGCATCGCGGGGCTCACCCTGGCGCAGCTGCTCCGCGCCGACGGTCTGCACCCTGTCGTCATCGACCGCATGCCCGACGCGTCCCACCCCGGCTACATGCTCGCGCTGATGCCGCTCGTGGACCGGGCGCTGGACGACCTCGGAGTGCACGAGGCGTACCGCCGGCGCAGCACCGCCCTGGACCGATTCACGTTCCACGGGCACCGTGGACCCGTGCTCCGCTCGGATCCGCTCGGTGAGGTGCTCCGCCCCTACGGCGAATACCGGGGCATCGATCGCGGGGCGCTGGTGGACGTGCTCACGGCCGACGGCTGCCCTGTCGCGTTCGGCACCACTGTCACGGCCGTCCGCCACGATGACGGCGTCTCGAGGGTGGCGTTCGCGGATCGTGACGACGCCGCGGTCGGCGAGGGGACGTTCGACCTCGTGATCGGTGCCGACGGCATGCACTCGCGCATGCGCGGGCTGCTGTCGATCGGCGACGTGCAGAAGGTCGAGACCGGGTGGAGCGGATGGATCGGGTGGGCCGATGACCGCGGTGACTCCTCCAGCGCCGAAGAGCTGTGGGGGAACGGGTTCTTCCTCGGCGTCTATCCCGTGCAGGGCCGCGTGGGTGTGATCCTGTGCCGACCGGATGCGGATGCCGAGCTCTCTGCAGTGATCGCGGGGGCACGGCGTGCCGTGCACGGGATCGGACCGCGGCTGTCCGGCGCCCTGGATGCGATGCAGCAGACGGAGGATCCGTACCTGTGGCGACTCGAGGACGCTCGTGCCGAACACTGGGTGGTCCCCGGTGCAGCCCTGTTGGGCGATGCGGCCACAGGTTTCCTGCCCACCGCGGGGATCGGAGCAGGTATGGCGATCGAGAGCGCGTGGATGCTGGCGCGAATGATGCATGGCGCGGATCCGTCCGCGCTGCAGAGCGTGCTCGCGGCCTGGGAGCGGGTCGAGCAGCCGCGCGCCGAGTCCGCGCAGGCGAATTCGCGGACCCTGGCGAAACTCATGTTCCGCCCGGGCGCGACGATCGCCTGGCTGCGCGAGACTGCGGTGCGCGCGATGAGCATCCGTGCCGCGCTCGGACCGATCCTGACGCTGGTGGCCGATCAGCCGGATCCCGACCTGCTCCTGCGCACGATGTCCGCGACCCGGTGAGCTCGTCGCGATCCACGTCCGGCGTGGATCCCCGGCTCAGACCGGGTCGCCCTGCACCGGACCCTCCGTGTTCGGCTTCCAGCCCAGCGCGGGGGCCACGTGCTCGGCGAAGGCCTGCAGCACGTGCAGGTTGTACTCGGGGCCGAGCTGGTTCGGGATCGTCAGCATCAGGGTGTCGGCCGACATGACCGCCTCGTCCTGCTTCAGCTGCGCGATCAGCACGTCGGGCTCGGCGGCGTACGTCTTGCCGAACGTCGAGCGGAACCCGTCGATCACGCCGACCTGATCGCCGCTCTCCTCGCTGCGCAGCCCGAAATACGCCCGATCCTGGTCGGTGATCAGCGGGAACACGCTGCGGCTCACGGACACCCGGGGCGCGCCGGTGTGGCCCGCCTCCTTGTACGCCGCGCGGAACAGGTCGATCTGCTCGCGCTGCAGCTCGTGGAACGGCTGGCCCGTCGCCTCGGTGACGAGCGTCGAGCTCATCATGTTGAGCCCCTTGCGTCCGGTCTCCTCGGCGGTCGCGCGGGATCCGGATCCCCACCAGATGTGATCGCGCAGGGTCGCCGAGTGCGGCTCGACCGGCAGGTAGCGTCCCGCGCCGACCATGCGCGGGTCTCCCTGCACGACGCCGGCGCCGTCGATCGCCTCGAGGAAGAGGTCGAACTTGTCGCGGGCGAGCACGCTTCCGCGCTCACGGTCCTCTTCGTCGACGTAGCCGAACGCCTCGTAGCCGCGCAGCGCGGTCTCGGGTGAGCCGCGGCTGACCCCGAGCGCGATCCGGCCGTCGGCGATGTAGTCGAGCGCTGCCGCTTCTTCGGCGAAATACAGCGGGTTCTCGTAGCGCATGTCGATCACGCCCGTGCCCACCTCGATGCGCTTCGTGGTCGCCGCCATCGCCGAGAGCAGAGGCATGGGCGACGCGGCCTGGCGCGCGAAGTGGTGCACGCGCACATACGCGCCGTTCACGCCGAGCTCATCCGCGCCCTGCGCGATCTCGATGCTCTGATGCAGCATCTCCCCCGCCGTGCGCGTCACGGAGCCGGGCACGTTGGCGTAGTGCCCGAAGGAGAGGAATCCGAAAGCCTTCATGATCTATTCGAACGTATGGATCCGGACATGCATTCCCCTTTCATCGGTGTCTTCATCGGGACGCCGGGATAAGGAACCCGTCGGTGACGAGCGTGCGGATGCGCGGCTCGAGGTCTGCCCAGAGCTCGACCAGCGGCACCTGGAACAGGTCGGCGAGCGCGGCCGCGATCTGCATCACCGTGAGGTCGCCATCGCAGGCGCCGACGAACCCCGCGAGCGCGGGATCCACCGACATCGTGCGCCCGAAACCTCCGCCCTGGCGCAGTTCGATGACGCTCGGGGCGTCCTGGCCGGGGAGGTGATGGCGGGCCTCGGTCACATCGGGGGCCACGAGGAGCACGTCCGGGATCCCCTCGGTCAGGGCATCGTGGCCCGCCAGGCCGTCGCGGAACGCGCGACCGGCGCTCGTGACCGGCTGCGCCAGCGTCTCGAAGCGACGCAGCGGGGACGATCCGCCGCTCGCGGGACGGCGGATCAGGACGTAGCCGAACCCGATCTCGGTCACGTCGCGCGCGGCGAAGTCGTCGAGCCAGGCGTTCAACAGCGGTTCGAACACGGCGTCCCGCGGTGTCGTGCCGCCGTCGCGGATCCACAGCTCGGCATAGCCCAGTGGCGACAGGGTCTCGCGCTGCACCACCCACGCGTCCAGCTCCGGGTCGATCCACGACTCCAGGCGGCGCAGGCCCCGCGCCCCGGTCCTCGAGCCCGCCGTAGGGCGTGACTCCCAGTTGCCGAGCAGCTGCGCGGATCCGCCGGGGGCGAGGTGCGCGGGCGCCTCACGTACGAAGGCCTCGACGAGCGCGTCTCCGACGAGGCCGCCGTCGCGGTACTCGTACTCCGGCACGTCGGCGCCGCGCGGCGTGATCACGAACGGCGGGTTCGACACGATGAGCCCGAAGCTCTCCCCGGCGACGGGCTCGAACATGCTGCCGTGGCGGAACTCGATGTTGCCGGCGCCCGCCAGCCGGGCGTTCAGCTCGGCGTAGGCGAGGGCGCGCTCCGAGATGTCGGTCGCGACCACGGATCCGGCGTGCCGCGCGACGAGGAGCGCCTGGATCCCGCACCCCGTGCCCAGATCCAGCGCGCGTTCGACCTCGATCGGCATGACGAGCGAGGCGAGGGTGCGCGACGCCCCGCCCACTCCGAGCACGTGGTCAGCGGGCAGTGCGCCGCCGAGCGCGAGCTCGTCGAGGTCGCTGGCGATCCACCACTCCCCGACGCCGTCGGCATCGACGAACGACTGCGGACGGATCAGCGCCGCCGGCACCACCTGCCCGTTTTCGGCATACCCGAGACCGAGCGCCTCGAGGCCGTCGATCCCGGTGCGCGCGAGGGCCGCGGCGACATCGGCCTCAGGCTGCGCCATGCCGAGCACGAACAGCCTGCCGAGGGTGACGAGAGGATCCGTCCGTCCCTCCACCGCGCGGAGCAGCGGAGAGCGGATCCCGCGGGCCAGCGCATCGTCGGCCTCTTCCCCCCAGGCGGCGCGGAGCGGCTCGGAGCGGAAGTCCGCGGCGTCCAGGTCGGCGGCGAGCGCGGCGCAGAGGAGGGCATCGGGGCGGGGGACGAGGTGACGGAGCACGGCGTCACTCTACGCGGCGACCCCGGCACGCGCTCATGCCGCCCGCCTCGTGCCGCTCGCCTCCAGGGATCGACCGGGCTCGCCGCCTAGAATCTCAGGGTCAGCACTCTCCGCGCCTGCGGGACGAGCGCGGCCGGACTCTCCATGACAACGACTTCTGCACAGCCGCGCCCCGAACCGGCGCCCGTGACCACCGTGGCGCGACCGCGTCGACGGTTGCGTCGTGCCCTCGGCGTCGCGGCCGTGGCCCTCGCCCTGCTGCTGCCGCTGTCGACGGTCTCGCCCGCGCTGGCCGCAGAGACTCCCGCACCGTCGCCCAGCCTGACCCCGGCGCACGCCGGCCTGCAGATGTCGCTGCTGCCCGACGCCAATGGCGGCTACACCTCGGGGGCGCCGCTCACCACCACCCTCGACATCCACAACGACGACACGGCGGGCCTCGGCCCTGGGTCCGTGCATCTCGAACTCGGGCGCACGGCCCTCGCCGATCGTGCCGCGGTGAGCGCATGGCTCGCCGGATCCGGTCCGGCGCCCGCCCTGTCCTCGATCGGCGACGCGCGCATCGGTGCGCTGGCTGCCGGAGACGACTATCGCACCTCGGTCGTCGTCCCCGGCGCCGACGTCGGAGCGCTCTCCCCCGGCGTCTACCCGGTGCGGGCCACCTTCGAGGCGTCCACCACGGGGGCGAGCCCGCACGCCACCAGCGTGACGTCCTCCAGCGTGGTTGTCGTCGCGCGCGGTGCCGCACCCACCGTGATCACGATCGTGCCGATCACGGCGACCCCCGCAGGCGACCTGCTCAGTCCGGCAGAGCTCACCGCGCTCACCGGCCCGACCGGCGCGCTCACTGTCCAGCTGAACGGCGCGGCGGGCACTCCCGCCGTGCTCGCGATCGACCCCGCCATCGCCGCCGCGATCCGCGTGCTCGGCGCCGGCGCCCCCGCGACCGCCACGGCCTGGCTGGCTCGGCTGGAGGCGCTGCCGAACGAGCGGTTCCTGCTGCAGTTCGGCGATGCGGACGTCGCCGCCCAGGCCGCGGCCGGGATGACCTCGCCCCTCACGGTCTCCTCTTTCGATCCGTTCACGAACCCGTCCGGCAAGCCGCCCGCCACTCCGGCGCCTTCCCCGTCGCCGTCGTCAGGATCGACAGCGCCCGGAGGCATCGACCTCGCGGGGATCGCGGGAGCGCGTGACGACATCCTCTGGCCTCGCGGGCAGGTGACGGCCGCCGAGATCGCGACGATGGCTGGGTACCAGCCTGCCGACGCGACCCGGGCGATTCCGATCCTCCCCTCCTCCACGTTCGCGTCGGGAACGGGCGGCGAGGCGGTCCCCCCGTTCGGCACGGTGGGCGGCACCGCTGTGCTCGTCACCGACGCGGCGGTCTCCGCGGCGTTGAGCAGCGCTGCGGTCGAGTCGGACGCGACACGACGCGGGGCCGCGCTCACGGAGGCGTCCGCGATGCTCTGGTTCTCTCCCCCGGGATCGACGGTGCTGGCCGGTCTCTCCCGCGCCGACGTGCGCTCGGATCAGGGGCTGACCGCCGCCGTGACGGCCTTCAGCGGCGGGCAGGACGGGCGTCTCAGCCGGGTGCTCGCGACGCCGCCGACCGACCTCGCCGTCGCGACGACCTCCGCCGCTGACCGGGCGGCCGCCGTCACGACACTCAATTCCGATGCGGGGCGTCTCGCCCAGTTCGCGACGATCCTGGACCGCCCCGACGATCTCATCGTGCGGGAGCGGATCGCGATCATGCGCCTGCTCGGCGTCGGCGTGAACCCCACGCCCGAGGACTTCGCGTCTGCGCTCAAGACCCACCGCAAGGCGACGACCACGACACTCCAGGCAGTCGGGATCCAGCCGTCCAACCCGATCCTGATCAGCGCCAAGGTCGACGTGCCGGTCTGGGTGCGCAACGACCTGCCCTACCCGGTGCACGTGCAGCTGTACGCCACGGCCGGCGATCCTCGCATCGACGTGCCCGCGATGACCGCGGTCGACGCCCAGGCCTCGAGCACGACACGGGTGAAGATCCCCGTCGAGGCGCACGTGGCGAACGCCGAGATCGGCCTGACCATGCGGCTCACCAGCCCCACCGGCGTCGCGATCGGCTCCACTCAGACCGCCCAGCTCACGATCCGGGCCGAGTGGGAGACCATCGGCCTGATCGTGTTCGGCGGCCTCGCCGTGCTGCTCATCGGCGCCGGGATCTTCCGCACGGTGCGCCGCCGCCGGGGCACGACGGTGAAACATGCCGCAGACGGCATGGAAGCAGATCAGGCCGAGGGTGAACCGGCCGACGAGGCGCCGAGCGCCGGCGGGAATCCGCATGAGTAGCCTCGGTCGCGCCAGCGCCCTGCTCGCGGCGGGCACGATGGTGTCGCGCATCACCGGCCTGCTGCGCACGATCGTGCTGGTGGGCGTGATCGGTGCGATCGGCGAAGCGACGGACGCCTTCTCTTTGGCGAATCAGCTGCCCAACGACGTCTTCTCCCTGATATCCGTGGGAGTGCTGACGGCGGTGCTGGTGCCGCAGATCGTGCAGGCTGTGGCCGGCGAGGACGGCGGCAGCGCCTTCATTTCGAAGATCTTCACAGCGGGCACCGTGGTGCTACTCGTCACGACGGCGGTGGCGATGCTCGCCGCCCCCTGGCTGATCAGCCTCATCATGAAAGCCACCACGACCCCGCCACAGCAGCACCTCGCCGTCGCGTTCGCCTACTGGTGCCTGCCGCAGATCTTCTTCTACGGGTTGTACGCGCTGATCGGGGAAACCTTGAACGCGCGCCGCATCTTCGGTCCGTTCACCTGGGCGCCGGTCGCCAACAACGTCATCTCGATCGCGGGATTCCTCCTCATCGGCGGCATGTTCGGGACACCGCTGAACACCGTCGACGACTGGACCCCGGATCGGATCGCCTGGCTCGGCGGCACAGCGACGATCGGCATCGCCCTGCAAGCGGTGATCCTGCTGGCGTTCTGGCCGCGCACACGGCTCGCTCTGCGACCCGACTTCCGCTGGCGCGGGGTGGGACTGGGCAAGGTCGGCCGACTGGCCGGGTGGACCACGCTGATGGCCGTCGCGAGCCTGGCCGCGGGCTTCTACCAGCACAGCATCGCCCTGGAGGCCTCCGGGCGCGACGCGTCGCTCACGGTGATGAACAACGCCTGGCTGATTTTCATGCTGCCGTACTCGGTCATCGTGCTCTCGATCGGAACGCCGTACTTCACGCAGCTCAGCGAACACGCCCACGCGGGACGGGACGACGAGGTGCGCACCGACATCGGACGCGCGATCCGCACCCTCGGTTTCTTCCTGATGGGTGCTCTCGCCGCGGTGCTGGCCGCTGCGATCCCCGCTTCCCGCGTTTTCACCGGATCCTCCTCCGAGGCGCAGGCAGCTGCACTCGTCCTCGTCGCATACCTCGTAGGCCTTCTACCGCTCGCCGTGCTGTTCATCGTGCAGCGCACCTTCTACGCGTACGGCGACACCCGCACACCCTTCTTCTTCACGCTGTTCCAGTGCGTGCTCATCGTCGCGACCGCCTACGGCGCAAACCTCCTGCACCAGGCCGGCGTCGTTCCTCTCTCCGCCCTCGCCGCGACCGTGGCGCTCGGCCAGTCGTTCGCGAGCATCGTGCAGACCATCGTCGCGACCGTCCTGCTGAGTCGCCGCCTCACCGGCATCGGCACACGCCGGTGGGTGCTCGCGCTGCTCCGGTTCGTCGTCGCCGCGATTCCGGCCGCCGCTGCCGGCTGGGGAGTCTTCCTGCTGCTGGGAGGCGCTCACGGGTGGACCACCGCGGATCGGATCCCGGGAGCTCTCGGCTGCGTCATCATCGCGCCGGTCGTCCTCGCCGTCTACCTCGGCGTGCTCGCCCTGCTGCGCGCACCCGAACTCGACGCGCTGAAGACTCTGGTCCGCCGCTTCGTCCCGTCGCGCTGACCCGCTGCGCACGCGTCATGCCGTCGCCCTTCCCGGACACCCTCGCGGCTCCCGTCACCCGGGAGCTGGTCGTCAAGAAGTCGCGCTTCATCGCCCATATCGCACCGGTCGGATCCGTCACCGCTGCAGAGTACGTGATCGCGGCGGTCCGCAAGCGGCACTGGGACGCCCGGCACAACTGCACGGCGATGGTCACCGGGCTCCTGGGCGATCAGGCCCGCTCCTCCGACGACGGCGAACCGTCCGGCACAGCCGGGATCCCCATGCTCGAGGTGCTGCGCCGGCGAGAGCTCACTGACGTCGTCGCCGTCGTCACCCGCTACTTCGGCGGCGTAAAGCTCGGCGCGGGCGGCCTGGTCCGGGCGTATTCGACGGCCGTGTCGGAGGCGCTCGACGAGGCCCTTCTGCTGCACCGGCGAGAGCTGCGCGAGGCGTGCGTCGAGGTCGCGCACGCCGATGCCGGCCGCATCGACAACGTACTGCGCGAGTGGGCGGGCGCGCACGGTTCCACGTTCGAGGATCCCGCCTACGGCGCTGCGGTGCTCTTCCGGCTCTGGATCCCTCCCCGCGAACAGGATCCCCTCGCCGACCACCTCGCCGCGCTCTCCGGAGGATCCCTCTCCGCCGCGTTCGGAGCGATGCGCGTCGTAGGCGTCCCCGCGGGCTGACCCCGCGCGCTCGGCGCATCCCCGTCGCCCCTGTACCTCCTCACTCACCCGCCGATCCCACAGCTGTGCGGAATGCCGCGCGACTACCATGTGTTGAAGCGTGCGAAAGCAAGGAGAGGCAATGCGACAGGTCATCATCATCGGCTCGGGTCCCGCGGGGTTCACCGCCGCGATCTATGCGGCGCGGGCGAATCTGAGCCCGGTGCTCGTGGCGAGCTCGGTCGAGGTCGGCGGTGAACTGATGAAGACCACCGAGGTGGAGAACTTCCCCGGCTTCCCCGAAGGCATCCAGGGCCCCGATCTGATGGCCAAGATGCAGGAGCAGGCCGAGCGGTTCGGCACCGAGGTGCTGTACGACGACGTCACGGAGCTCGACCTGGACGGGGAGATCAAGAAGGTCACGCTGGGCAGCGGCACCGTCCTCGAGGCCGCGACGATCATCTACGCGACCGGATCCGCCTACCGCACCCTCGGTGTCCCCGGCGAGGAGCGCCTCTCCGGACACGGCGTCTCGTGGTGCGCGACCTGCGACGGCTTCTTCTTCCGCGAGCGCACCATCGCCGTGGTCGGCGGCGGCGACTCGGCCATGGAGGAGGCCTCCTTCCTCACGAAGTTCGCCTCGAAGGTCTACGTCATCCACCGCAAGGACACGCTGCGCGCGTCCAAGATCATGCAGGACCGCGCGTTCGCGAACGACAAGATCGAGTTCGTCTGGAACAGCGCCGTCGAGGAGGTCCTCGGAGAGGACGCCACCACCGGCGTGCGGCTGCGCAACACCGTGGACGGCAGCACGAGCGAGCTGGCGCTCGACGGGCTGTTCATCGCGATCGGCAACGACCCCCGCACCCACCTCGTGCACGGCAAGGTCGATCTGACCGCCGAGGGCACGATCTGGGTCGACGGGCGCTCGTCGCGCACCTCGGTTCCGGGCGTCTTCGCGGCCGGTGACGTCCTGGATCCGACCTACCGGCAGGCGGTCACCGCCGCCGGATCCGGCACGGTGGCAGCCCTCGACGTCGAGCACTTCCTCGCGGCCCTTTCGGATGACACCTCTGCGCAGCCGGCTCTGGCCTGAGCGCGCGGGAACACTTCCCTCCCTCTCGACGTTGACGTCACTGAGCGTTTTTCACAATCAAGGAGAATCATGACTGCCAAGGCAACCAGCCAGGCGACCTGGGAGCAGGACGTGCTTCAGGCCGAAGGCCCCATTCTGGTCGACTTCTGGGCCGAGTGGTGCGGTCCGTGTCGCATGGTCGCGCCCGTGCTGGACGAGATCCAGTCGGAGAACAGCGAGAAGATCACCATCCTCAAGCTGAACGTGGATGAGAACCCCGACCTCGCGATGAAGTACCAGATCACGTCGATCCCGGCGATGAAGGTCTTCCAGGGTGGTGAGGTCAAGACGACGATCATCGGCGCCAAGCCGAAGTTCGCTCTGGAGAAGGATCTCGCCGCATTCCTCGGCTGAGTCCCCCCGAATTCACGAAGCCCGCTCTCCTCGGAGGGCGGGCTTCGTCGTTCCGTCCCGCCACACGGCGGGACCAGGAGCGACCGGCGGCACATGTTTCACGTGAAACATCACGAGAGCGCCGCACCGCGTGAGAGTGGCCGGCCGCACGAGACCGTGATTCGCTCGATGTTTCACGTGAAACATCGACACGAACCGTTCTTCGGCGGGTCGAATCGCTACCGCGCGTCGTCCGCCAGAAGATCCCAGCGGCGATATTTGGGACCATCCCCGAGAAGACCCCACACGATCGGAGTGAGCTCGGGATAGTCCAGAGCGATGCGACGGAGGACCACGAAGTTGCGTGCGTCGTCGGGCCGGATCCCTCCGCCCTCGATGATCTCGTCGGCACGCAGCAGATACACGACGAGCTCGTCGACGCTGGGAAGCTCTTCCATGAAGTCCCAGGGGTCTTCTCCCCCGAGCAGCCGCTCCTGCACGAGCACGGCCAGTTCGTCAGCGGCCTCTGCGCGCAGCACTTCGAGGCTGGCGCGCCGGGTCGGGGAATCACTCACCCGACAAGCCTACGTGCCGCCGCACGCACGAAGGCCCGGAACAGACCGCGTCATGCGGATCGGTTCCGGGCCCTCAGCGGCAGTACCGGGATGCCGGAGTCAGGACGCCCCGTAGTTCTCCTCGCCGATCTCGGTGAGGATGCGGTTGAGATCCTGAATCGACGCGAAATCGATCTTCACCTGGCCTTTTCTGGCTCCGAGGCCGATCTGCACACGGGTGTTCAGTCGATCTCCGAGCTTGCCCGCGACCTCGTCGAGATAGGCGCGCCGGGCACCTGCCTGGGGCTTCGGCGTGGACGCCGGCGATCCCGCGGAGATCGTCTTCGCAGCCTCCTCGGTGGCGCGCACCGACAGATCCTCGTTCACCACCTTGTCCGCGAGACGCTGCATGAGATCCGCGTCATCGAGGGACAGGATCGCGCGTGCGTGCCCGGCCGTGAGCACCCCGGCCGCAACGCGCTGCTGCACCGGCACCGGCAACCGGAGCAGACGAATGGTGTTGCTCACCTGCGGGCGCGAACGTCCGATGCGCGTGGCGAGCACCTCCTGGGTGATCCCGAAGTCCTCCAGGAGCTGCTGGTAGGCCGAGGCCTCTTCCAGCGGGTTCAGCTGGGAGCGGTGCAGGTTCTCCAACAGCGCGTCGCGGAGCAGATCCTCGTCCGCGGTCTCGCGAAGAATCGCGGGGATGGACGCGAGCCCCGCCTCGCGGGCAGCCCTGGTGCGCCGTTCCCCCATGATCAGTTCGTACTGGCCGTCGGAGTTCTCGCGGACCACGACCGGCTGCAGCACGCCGAACTCGCGGACGCTGTGCACCAGCTCGGCGAGGTCGTCTTCGTTGAACTGCCGACGCGGCTGGCGCGGGTTCGGCACGATGTCGTGCGGATCCACATGGATCAACCGAGCGCCGGGCACCGCGATGAGTTCCGCGGTCGCCGTCGGCGCAGGAACGGCCGCCGACGCCAGATCGACGGCCCTCGCCCCGGGGAAGAAGACGTCGACGGGCCGCTCGGTCGCGTCCGATGTCGGAATGAGCGCGCCGATTCCCCGCCCCAGTCCCGTGCGTTTCGCCATCAGTGCCCCTTTTCGTTGTCGGTCATCGCTCTACCGGCGATTTCCACTGCTGCCTCGCGATAGGCCACCGCGCCGACAGACTGCCCGTCGTACGCGATCACGGTCTGGCCGAAGCTCGGAGCCTCGGAAACCCGGACGGATCGCGGGATCACGGTGTCCAGCACCTCGTGCGGGAAGTGACCGCGCACTTCTTCAGCCACCTGCTGAGCCAGCCGCGTGCGCCCATCGAACATCGTCAGCAGGATCGTCGACATGAGCAACGACGGATTCAAGTGCTTCTGGATCATGCGGATGTTCCCGAGCAGCTGGCTCAGGCCCTCCAGCGCGTAGTACTCGCACTGGATCGGAATCATCACTTCTGTCGCCGCAGTGAACGCGTTGATCGTGAGCAGCCCGAGCGACGGCGGGCAATCGATGATCACCACATCCGTGGGATGGGTGTCGAGATAGTCGTTGAGCGCCGTGCGGAGCCGATGCTCCCGCGCAACCTGCGAGACGAGTTCGATCTCGGCCCCCGCGAGGTGGATCGTACTCGGCGCACACCGCAGATTCGGCGACTCCGGGCTGGTCTGGATCACCTCGGCAAGGGGGACATCACCGATCAAGACGTCGTAGATGCTCGGCACATCGGCGGTATGCGGCACCCCGAGTGCGGTGGAAGCGTTGCCCTGCGGATCGAGGTCGATCACGAGGACCTGACCACCCAGTTCCGCCATCGCGGAGGCGATGTTCACCGCGGTCGTGGTCTTTCCCACGCCGCCCTTCTGATTCGAGATGGTGAAGACGCGCGTCGGGCCGTCGAACCGGACACTCACACCCTCGAGTGCCCGACGGCGGGCCGTGAGATCCGCGAGTTCGCGGGCGAGGGGGGTATCCGCTCCGTATCCTGCAGTCGAGGTGTTTGGGGACTGTTTCACGTGAAACATCCGCTCCTTTCGACGATCTCCGACGGATACGACGGAACCTCTACTCTAACTTGCGGACCCGACGTTCCTGGGCTCGCGGCGTCGATCTGTGCGATGTTTCACGTGAAACATCGCAGTGGAGGAGCATCAGCACAGCGCGGTGCGGAGACCGAGGGGTGGCGTCAAAGATCAGCGACCGAAACGAAGGGCCGGCCGGCACCATGCGAGTTCGGCGGAGTTGCCATGTTTCACGTGAAACATCGACTCCGAACGCCAGGCTCAACCGCGGACGGTCGCACGCAACACCCGCGTGGTCTCCGACAGCACGCCCTCACCGAGCGTCTCGACGCGAACGTCCGTCAGGAGAAACTTCCGGATCGCCTTCTGGGCAGCAGAGATCTCGTTCTCCGCATTGAGACCCTTGAGCAGTGCGAGCTCCCCGCCGTTGCGCACAAGGGGCGCGGTCCAGGGAATCAGCGTGCGCAGCGCACTGACGGCACGCGCGGTCGCCATGTCGAAGGTGCCACTGAGCGGCACGTCCTCCGCGCGCCCGCGAACCACGGTCACGTTCGCCAGCTCCAGGTCGGCGACCTGCTCGTCCAGCCACGCCACCCGGCGCTCCATCGGCTCGATCAGCGTCCACGACACGTCCGGCCGAGCGATCGCCAGGACGAGGCCCGGCAATCCCGCACCGGAGCCCACATCGGCGACCGACCCCCGGAACAGCGGCGCAGCGATCACGCTGTTCAGAATGTGCCGGGTCCAGAGGCGCGGGAGTTCGAGCGGACCGATCAGCCCGCGCTCCTCCCCCGACCGCGCCAGAGAAGCGGTGAATCGCCGGGCACGGTCGATCCCCTCACCGAACAACGCAGCTGCGGCCGCCGGCTCCGGCTCGAGATCCACGAACGACGCGTCTGTCTCAGCCATGTTTCACGTGAAACGTCACCGGCGACGGATCACAGTGTGCCGCGTCGGACCCTCACCGTAGGACTCGGAGACGAGCCCCCGCTCCGCAGCGATGTCATGCACGAGCTTGCGCTCGTAGCTCGACATCGACGGCAGAGACGCCTGCGAGGCACCCTCATCGAGCTTGACCACGGCGGAGTCGACCAGGCGTTCGAGCTGCGTGCGACGGGCGTCTCGGGAACCCGCGACATCCAGGATCAGCCGGGAGAAGGATCCTGTGGCGTTCTGGACCGCCAGGCGCGTCAGCTCCTGCAGAGCCTGCACGGTGTCCGGCGCCGAGAGCAGACGCAGCCCGTCGCCCTCCGCCTCGACAGACACATAGGCCCGCCCCTGCTTGACGTCCAGTGTCAGGTCGCCGTCGATGTCCGCGATGTCGAGGAGACCCTCGATGAAGTCCGCGGCGACGTCGCCCTCGTTCTCGAGCTCGGAGACCGTCGGCTCCGCAACATCGTGCTCGGTCATGCTCCACTCCCGTTCTGCTGCCGCTTGGCACGCTTGGCGCTCTTCGGCTGCTGCCGCTTGGGCTGCTGCGCCTTCAGCCGCTCGGCGTCCTCGAGCATCTTCTGCTGCTCGGCCTGGTAGGCGAGCATCGGCACGACCTTGCCCTCGGAGTTGATGGCCTTGCCCTTGCGCGCCAGGCGCTCCTCGCGGGCCTTGGCCGCATCGGATCCGGGCGTGGGCATCTCCCGGAGCACCAGGAACTGCTGGCCCATCGTCCACAGGTTGCTGACGAACCAGTAGATGACGACACCGAGCGGGAAGAACAGACCCGAGAAGATGAAGCCGAGCGGAAGAATGTAGAGCATGATGCGCTGCATCTGGTACGCCTGGCCGGTCTTGGCCTCGGGTGCGAGGTTCTTCGAGATGATCTGCAGCTGCGTGAAGAACTGCGATCCGATCATCAGGATCACCAGGACGATGAGGATCGCGACCGTGGTCTCCCAGCCGCTGGGCTTGTGCTGCACCGCGTCGATGAGGCTCGTGTGCAGCGGCGCAACACCGAACAATGTGGCGTTGTAGAACTGCTTTGTGAGCTCCTTGGTGAGCAGCCACACCCCGCCGGTACCCGCCTCGGCGTGCTTCTTGACATCGCTCAGCGTGTAGAACATGCCGAGCAGGAAGGGCATCTGCACAAGCAGGGGAAGACAGCTCGACATCGGCGTCGTGCCGTGCTTCTTGTACAGCGCCATGGTCTCGCGACTCATCGCCTCGCGGCTGAGCTGATCGCGCTTGCCCTTGTACTTCTCCTGAACTTTCTTCAGTTCAGGGGCGATTTCCATCATCTTGCGCTGGCTCTTGATCTGCCGCACGAACAGCGGGAAGACCGCCGCGCGGATCACGAGAACGAGGCCGAGGATCGACAGCACCCAGGTGAGACCGGCCCCGCCGGGCATCCCGATCGAGGTGAACAGCCAGTGCCAGGCGACGAGGATCGCCTCGACCAGGGCCTTGAACGGCCACATGAGGGTTCCGAGCAGGTCGAATCCGCCACTCGACGGCGCGGGCGTCGAGGTCGACGCGGCAAACAGAAGGTCGGAACCCACTGATCAGTCCTTTCGGGAAGGTACGACGAATCCTCGGGACGTGAGGGCGTGTCGGAAGTTCTTGTGCAGCGGGACGTCGTCCACACCGCCGTGGCTCCAGGGATTGCAACGCAGGATCCGCCACGCCGAAAGGCCTGCGCCCTTCACCGCGCCGTGCTGCTGCACCGCACCTACAGCGTAAGCGGAACACGATGGGTAGTAGCTGCACACGTCTCCGTACAGTGGGGAGATCACGGTGCGGTAGGCCCAGAGGAATCCGAGCACGAGGTTTCGCGGCAGAAGCGGCATCGCCCGCAGCGCATCGTGGGCGTGCAGATGCGCATTCCCACGGGAGTAGGCCGGAAGCGCGCTCATCGCACGCCTCGGTGAATGGCTCGTTCCACGTCCGACAGCAGATCGGCGAACGGAGCGCCGGCGGCGGCCGGGAGAGCGCGGATCACGATGTCGATCCCGTCCGGCAGGGGCAGCTGACGAGCGCAGGCGTCTTTGAGACGTCGGCGCACGGTATTGCGGACGACCGCATTGCCCACCTGCTTGCTCACGATGAAGCCGAACCTCGCCGGGCGCGGATCCTTCGTCTCCAGCAGAGACAGGATCAGCAGAGACCCGCCGTATCGCCGCCCGCGCCGGACCACCATGCGGTAGTCGGACCCGCGAGTGATGCGATACGGGCGGGCGAGCACGGATTTACGCCGAGAGCTCGGTGCGGCCCTTCGTACGACGAGCCGCGAGGATCGCACGGCCGGCACGAGTACGCATGCGGGCACGGAAACCGTGCTTCTTGGCGCGGCGGCGGTTGTTGGGCTGGAAGGTGCGCTTGCTCATGATTTCTCCGGAAGGGAAGCTGTCGCCGGGATCGCTGCGGCCGGAGACGGGTGGACAAAAGGATGCCGAACGGGCATAAGTCAACCGATTAAGGCTACGACGTCAGCCCTGACATCGCAAACCGAGCGGGAGAAAAGGCCATTATCCACACCTGTGGATCGATCCGCCCACAGGGACACGCCCTCGCGCGGCACCAGTCGCGGCTTGCCCTCGACGCCCGCGCTGGTTACCGTGGCACGAGCAGTTATCCACAGGCAGCGCGAACTCGTCCGCGGCCGTGCCGAGTACGCCGGGGGAACAATGTCCGCAGCCGCAGAGTCCGAAGTTCCGATCTGGGACGATCTGCTCGCCGAGCTGGCCGGGGACGAGAGGGTCACCGCTCCCCTGCAGGGGTTCCTCAATCTCGCCGTGCCCGCCGGCGTGATGACCGCCACGCTCTACCTCGAGGTGCCGAACGACCTCACCGCCGGCCAGATCAACAAGCGTCTTCGGCTCCCGATCATGGAGGCGCTCGCGCGGATCGGCGACGAGGTCACCTCGTTCCGGGTCACGGTCAACCACGACATGGTCGAGCAGCAGTCCGCGCCGGTCCCGGTCGGCGACTTCGCCACGGCCCGCCCCGAACCTGCGCGCGTCGACTCTCCCCTCGAGCGGCCGACCCCGATCCGCCACGAATCGCGACTGAACCCGAAGTACGTGTTCGACAATTTCGTGATCGGCCAGTCGAACCGCTTCGCGCACGCCGCCGCCGTCGCCGTGGCCGAAGCCCCCGCGAAGGCCTACAACCCGCTGTTCATCTACGGCGGACCAGGCCTCGGCAAGACGCACCTCCTGCACGCGATCGGCGACTACGCCCAGTCGCTCTACGCCGGCGTCAAGGTCCGCTACGTCTCCAGCGAAGAGTTCACGAACGACTTCATCAACTCGATCGCGAACAACCGCGGGGCGGCCTTCCAGGCGCGCTATCGCGAGGTCGACATCCTGATGATCGACGACATCCAGTTCCTGCAGGGACGTGCGGAGACGCAGGAGGCGTTCTTCCACACCTTCAACCAGCTGCACGACCACAACAAGCAGGTCGTGATCACCAGCGACCTGCCGCCCAAGCACCTCACCGGTTTCGAGGAGCGCATGCGCAGCCGGTTCGAGTGGGGCCTCATCACCGACGTGCAGGCTCCGGACTTGGAGACCAGGATCGCGATCCTGCGCAAGAAGGCGCAGAGCGAGCAGCTGCATGTGCCGGACGACGTGCTCGAGTACATCGCGACGAAGGTCTCGTCCAACATCCGCGAACTAGAAGGGGCGCTCATCCGCGCCACCGCGTTCGCGAATCTGAATCGTTCGCCGCTCGACATCGCGACGGCGCAGACTGCGCTGCGCGACATCGTCGATCAGGACGAGGACAGCATCATCTCGCCGACCGACATCATCACGACGACTGCGAACTACTTCAAGCTCAGCGAAGACGACCTGTACGGCTCCAGCCGCTCGCAGCAGATCGCGACCGCGCGCCAGATCGCGATGTACCTGTGCCGCGAGCGCACCAACCTGTCGTTGCCGAAGATCGGGCAGCTCTTCGGCAACCGCGATCACACCACCGTGATGTACGCGTACAAGAAGATCAGCGAGCTTATGAAGGAGCGCCGCGCGATCTTCAATCAGGTCACCGAGATCACCGCGCAGCTCAGCCGACGCTGAGCCTGCGGCATCCGCGCCGCCGGCACTCATGGCCGTCGCGGCACCGAATCATGGCACGACTCCGCATCGGAGTCCACATGTGGATAACTTGGGGATATCTCACCCTCCAGGACCTCGGGAATCCCCACCCTCGGCCCTGATCTGTGGATAACTCCCCTGCGTCGCTCCGACCGGGACGGCCCCCGAGCCCACTGTTTCCGCAGGATCTCCACAACTGACAGGCGTGTAGTTCCCTTGTCCCGTAAAGCATCCCCAGAGTTATCCACAGTATCCACAGGCGTTAACACTGTTAAGAACCCTTCTGATAATCCCCTCCATCGATCACCATCCAGAGCGAGCCTGGGGACGGATCCGCTCGATGCGCGGACTCCCGTCGACCCCTGACACTCCGCAGCAACGGGCATGGCATTAGCATGGGAGCCCGTGGCGTTCGCCATGCAGCGGAAGGCGTGTCCGACATGACCATCCGCATCCACACGACGAAGGAGCGCCGGTGAGGTTCCAGGTCAATCGCGATGTCTTCAGCGAAGCAGTCTCGTTCGTCGTCAAGCTGCTGCCGCAGCGCAACCCCCAGCCGATCCTCGCCGGCGTGCTGATCGAGGCCGGCGACACCGGGCTGACTCTGTCGGCGTTCGACTACGAGGCGTCGGCGCGCACGACCATCGAGGCCACCGTCGACGAGCCGGGCACGATCCTCGTGCACGGCCGCCTGCTCTCCGACATCGCCAGCCGTCTGCCGAACGCCCCGATCGAGATCTCGGTGGAGGAGGATGGCGGGATCGCCGTACGGTGCGGATCCGCACGCTTCACGCTCGCCGCCATGCCGGTCGAGGAATATCCCTCGATCCCCGAGGTGTCCGGCACGTCCGGGCTCGTGCCGGCCGAGGACTTCAGCACCGCGATCGCGCAGGTCGGGTTCGCCGCCTCCCGCGACGACGTCACCCCGGTGCTCACCGGCGTGCAGCTCGAAGTCAGCGAGAACACACTCAGCCTCGTGGCGACCGACCGCTACCGGGTGTCGCTGCGCGACGTGCCCTGGGACGGCGAAGCCGCCGAGCAGACCGCACTCGTCCCGGCCCGCACCCTGCAGGAGGTCGGCAAGACGTTCGGCCACGCCGGCACGATCCAGATCTCGTTCTCCGGTGCCGGCGACCGCGAGATCATCGCCTTCACCGCGGGCAACAAGACCGTGACCTCCCTGCTGATCAAGGGCAACTTCCCGCCCGTGCGGCGGCTCTTCCCCGAGCAGACCGACCACCATGCCGTGGTCAGCACCGCGGATCTGACCGAGGCCGTGCGCCGCGTCGCACTCGTGCTCGACCGTTCGGCGCCGCTGCGGTTCACGTTCGACACCTCGGCCGTCACGATGGACGCGTCCGGCGGCGACCAGGCCCGCGCCTCCGAGTCGGTCGACGCGCACCTCAACGGCGGCGAGGTCACGCTCGGCCTGAACCCGCAGTACCTGCTCGAGGCTCTCGGCGCCGTCAAGAGCGAGTTCGTCCGGGTGACGTTCACGTCCTCCGACAACGCGAACAAGCTCAGCCCCGTGCTGATCACGAGCCAGACCTCGGTCGAGAAGGCAGGGCTGGACTCGTTCAAGTACCTGCTGCAGCCGAACCTGCTGCTGCGCTGATTCTCCGGCGTCGGCGCGGATCCGACCCCGGCCGGTGTCGGGGCCCGCGGGTAGGGTTGCTCGGGTGATTGTGGAACATCTCAGCCTCGTCGACTTCCGCAATTACGCGACCGCCGAACTCGCGCTGAACCCCGGGCCGAACGTCCTGGTCGGCCGCAACGGACAGGGCAAGACGAATCTCGCCGAAGCGATCGTCTTCCTCGCCACGCTAGGCTCGCATCGGGTCTCGTCCGACGCGCCGATGGTGCGGGACGGGCATGAGGCGGCGATCGTGCGGGCACGGCTCGCACACGGACAGCGAAAAGTCCTGATCGAGGTGCAGATCAACCGTCAGGGATCCAATAAGGCGCGGGTCAACGGCGCCCCCGGCCGCACCGCAGACCTGCCCAGATATGCGCATGTGGTGCTGTTCGCACCGGAAGATCTGCAGATCGTGCGCGGGGATCCGTCTGCGCGGCGCCGGTTCGCGGATCAGCTGCTGATCCAGCGCACCCCGCGCATGTCGGCGGTGCTCGGAGACTACGACCGGGTGCTGCGTCAGCGCACCGCGCTGCTGAAGTCGGCGCGGGCGAGGGGCATCCGAGCCGATGCCCTGACCACGCTCGACGTGTGGGACGACAAGCTCATCGCACTGGGATCCGAGATCATCGACGCGCGCACGCGCCTGGCCGCCGACCTGCAGCCGGGTGTCGCCGACGCCTACGCCGCGATCGCCGGCGCCGATCACGATCCGCGCTTGCAGTGGGCGCAGTCGATCCGCGGTGGCGACCCGGAGGAGGGATCCGCTCAGGCCGCGGGCGACGGCGCCGATCCCCCGGGGCCGGGCGATGCGGCCGCACCCGAGCGCACCGCGGACCTGTTCCGGGCGGCACTCGTCGCGCGGCGCGCGGCCGAGCTCGAACGCGGGCTCACCCTGGTCGGCCCGCACCGCGACGACCTGGTGCTCCGCGTCCGCGATCTTCCGGTGAAGGGCTACGCGTCGCACGGCGAATCCTGGTCGGTGGCGCTCGCGCTGCGGCTCGCCTCGGCCGAGCTGCTGCGGCACGAGTCCCCCGCCGGAGACCCGGTGCTGATCCTCGACGACGTGTTCGCCGAGCTCGATGCCGACCGCCGTCGACGCCTCGCCGATCTCACGGCCGGCTACGAGCAGGTCGTCGTGACTGCGGCCGTCGAGGAGGACATCCCCGAGGTGCTGCACCGCCACGTGGTGCGGATCCACGCCGGCACGATCTCGGACGAGCGCGCGGCGACCGCTGACGAGGGACCGGAGGCGGCGGATGGCTGAACCGGAGGTCCCCGAGACCGTCGCGACCTACCTGCGCCTGCGCGGCTTGAAGCCGAGCTCGAAGAACTGGAAGCGCAAGAAGCGCATCGTCGACGACGACAACGCCCCGTTCACGAAAGGCAGGGATCCGGGCACCCTCGGTGACGTGCTGGCGAAACTCACCCGGGACTCCGGCTGGGAGGCCGCTCTCAGCCGAGAGGATCTGGTGCTGCAGTGGGCGGAGCTCGCCGGTCCCGACACCGCCAAGCACTCCGAGCCGGTGTCGCTCGAGGGCGGCATGCTCACGGTCAAGTGCGACTCGACGGCATGGGCGAAGAACCTGCAGTACATGCGCGCCGTGATCATCACGGAGATCGGCCGGCGGTATCCCGAGGCCGGCGTGCAGAATCTCCGCTTCGTCGGGCCTGACGTCCCATCCTGGAAATGGGGCCCCAGAGTCGCTCCAGGGCGCGGCCCGCGCGATACCTACGGTTAGGACATGATCCATCCCGTTCCAGGGGCGTTCAGGCGCGCAGAACGGCGTACAACGCGACATTGAGAGCGGTTTCCGATAGACTGGAGGCCTAGATCTTCGATGTGGAGCCCCCTCTCAGATGACACCTGAAAACCCCTCTGACGCGAACGAATCGGCCGAGAACGAATCGACCCGAACGGGGGCTTCAGAGGCACCCGGTTCCGCGACGCGATCCTCATCCGCCACGAAGGCGACCGGAGAATACGGCGCCGACGAGATCCAGATCCTCGAGGGTCTCGAGGCCGTGCGCAAGCGTCCCGGCATGTACATCGGATCCACGGGTCCGCGCGGCCTGCACCACCTCGTCTACGAGATCGTGGACAACTCGGTGGACGAGGCGCTCGCGGGCGCCAACGACGCGATCATCGTGACGATCCTCCCCGACGGCGGAATCCGGGTGATCGACTTCGGCCGCGGCATTCCCGTCGACCCGCACTCCTCCGATCCCAACAAGTCGACGGTCGAGGTCGTGCTCACGATCCTGCACGCCGGCGGCAAGTTCGGCGGCGGCGGATACGCCGTCTCCGGCGGTCTGCACGGCGTCGGATCCTCGGTCGTGAACGCGCTCTCGACGCGTTTCGACGTCGAGATCAAGCGTCAGGGCTTCGTCTGGCGGCACAGCTTCGCGAACGGCGGCCACCCGCAGCAGCAGCTGGAGAAGGGCGAAGCCACCGACGAGACCGGCACGACCATCACGTTCTGGCCGGATCCGACGATCTTCACCGAGTCCGTCGACTTCGACTACGACACCCTGCGCACCCGCTTCCAGCAGATGGCGTTCCTGAACAAGGGGCTGCGCATCGAGCTGCACGACGAGCGACCGTCCGCCGTGATCGAGGAGGAGGTCGACGGCGCCGTCGTGACCAAGCCGCGGGAGGACACGTTCCTCTACGAGCGCGGCCTCGTCGACTACGTCGAATACCTCAACCACGCCCGCCGCGCCGAGGTCGTCAACGACGAGATCATCGCGTTCGAGTCGGAGGACACCGCGCGCAAGATCTCGCTCGAGGTCGCGATGCAGTGGACGACGGGCTACACGGAGAACGTGTTCACCTACGCGAACACGATCAACACGCACGAGGGCGGCACGCACGAGGAGGGCTTCCGTGCGGCGCTCACCTCGCTGGTGAACCGGTACGCGCGCGCGAACAACCTGCTCAAGGAGAAGGACGACAACCTCTCCGGCGACGACGTGCGCGAGGGGCTCACCGCGGTCATCTCGATCAAGCTCGGCGAGCCGCAGTTCGAGGGACAGACCAAGACCAAGCTCGGCAACACCGAGGCGAAGGCCTTCACGCAGAAGGTGGTCGGCGACCAGCTCGGCGACTGGTTCGACCGCAACCCGGCGCAGGCGAAGAACGTGATCCGCAAGGCCATCGACGCGGCGACCGCGCGGATGGCCGCGCGCAAGGCACGCGAGACCGCCCGCCGCAAGAGCGTGTTCGAGTCGGCGGCGATGCCCGACAAGCTCAAGGACTGCACCAGCAAGGATCCGTCGATCTCGGAGATCTTCCTGGTGGAGGGCGACTCGGCCGGTGGTTCGGCCGTGCAGGGTCGCGACCCGCACACGCAGGCGATCCTGGCGCTGCGCGGCAAGATCCTGAACGTCGAGCGTGCGCGCCTCGACAAGGCTCTCGCCAACAAAGAGGTCCAGGCGATGATCCAGGCCTTCGGCACGGGCATCGGCGAGGACTTCGACCTGACCAAGGCGCGGTACCACAAGATCGTGCTGATGGCCGATGCCGATGTGGACGGCCAGCACATCACGACGCTGCTGCTCACGCTGCTGTTCCGCTACATGCGCGGCCTCATCGAGGCGGGTTTCGTCTACCTCGCGATGCCCCCGCTGTACCGGCTGAAGTGGACGAACTCCCCGCACGAGTACGTCTACTCCGACGTCGAGCGCGACGCGCTGCTGAATGACGGTCTGGCCAGCGGCAAGCGGATCCCGAAGGAGAACGGCATCCAGCGGTACAAGGGCCTGGGCGAGATGAACGCCAAGGAGCTGTGGGAGACGACGATGGATCACACCACCCGGACCCTCCGCCAGGTGACCATCGACGACGCCGCGGCCGCCGACGAGATCTTCAGCGTGCTGATGGGCGAGGACGTCGAGTCCCGCCGCAGCTTCATCCAGCGCAACGCAAAAGACGTCCGCTTCCTGGACATCTGACCCACCCACACACACAAACGAAGACTCGGGCCGCGCCGCCACGCACGACGGGGGCGCAGCCTCACGGACGAAGGGCGCAGGGGATGTGACCCGGAGGAATATCGGGAGGGGCCCGCGAAGCGGGAGGGCCCCCGCTGATTCCTCCGGGTCACATCCCCGAAGCCCGGACTCGAAGCCCGGACTCTGAGCCCGGCCCACAATCTGGCACGAACGGCAACACGAAGAGAAGACATGACTGACGACAGCCGCCCTGAATCTGAGCACAACCACGGCAAGATCGACCTCGTCGACCTGCAGGCGGAGATGCAGCGGTCGTACCTCGACTACGCGATGGCCGTCATCATCGGCCGCGCGCTGCCCGACGTGCGCGACGGCCTGAAGCCCGTGCACCGCCGTGTGATCTACGGCATGTACGACGGAGGGTTCCGCCCCGACAAGTCGTTCTCGAAGTGCGCGCGCGTGGTCGGCGAGGTCATGGGTCAGTACCACCCGCACGGCGACTCGGCGATCTACGACGCTCTGGTCCGTCTCGTGCAGCCGTGGTCGCTGCGCTACCCGCTCGCGCTCGGGCAGGGCAACTTCGGCTCGCCGGGCAACATGGGTGCCGCCGCCCCTCGGTACACCGAGACGAAGATGGCCCCGCTCGCACTAGAGATGGTGCGTGATATCGAGGAGCACACGGTCGACTTCTCGCCGAACTACGACGGCGAGACCGAGGAGCCCGACGTCCTTCCGGCGCGCTTCCCGAACCTGCTCGTGAACGGGTCGATCGGCATCGCGGTCGGCATGGCGACGAACATCCCGCCGCACAACCTGCGCGAGGTGTCCGAGGCGGCGCTGTGGGCGCTGGAGAACCCGGGTCTTCCTCGCGAAGAGCTGCTCGAAGGTCTGATCCAGCGGGTCCCCGGCCCCGACTTCCCGACCGGCGCGCAGATCCTCGGCACGAAGGGGATCCAGGAGGCGTACCGGACAGGACGCGGATCCATCACGATGCGGGCCGTGGTCGGCGTCGAGGAGATCCAGGGCCGCACCTGCCTGGTGATCACCGAGCTGCCGTACCAGGTGAACCCCGACAACCTCGCGGTGAAGATCGGTGATCTCGTCCGTGACGGCAAGGTCGGCGGCATCGCCGACATCCGCGACGAGACCAGCGATCGCACGGGGCAGCGCCTCGTGGTCGTGCTCAAGCGGGACGCCGTCGCCAAGGTGGTGCTGAACAACCTCTACAAGCACACCCAGCTGCAGGACAACTTCGGCGCGAACATGCTCGCGATCGTCGACGGCGTGCCGCGCACGCTCGCCCTCGACGGCTTCATCACGAACTGGATCGCGCACCAGATCGACGTGATCGTGCGGCGCACGCAGTTCCGCCTGGCCAAGGCCGAGGCGCGCATGCACATCCTGCGCGGCTACCTGAAGGCGCTCGACGCGCTCGACGAGGTCATCGCGCTGATCCGCCGCTCCCCTTCGGCGCAGGAGGCGAACGAGGGGCTGCAGCGGCTCCTCGACATCGACGCCGACCAGGCGCTCGCGATCCTCGACATGCAGCTGCGCCGCCTCGCCGCGCTGGAGCGGCAGCGGATCATCGACGAGGCCACCGAGCTCGAGGCGCAGATCGTGGAGTACAAGGCGATCATCGCGGATCCGGCGCTGCAGCGCGGGATCATCCGCGAGGAGCTCACCGCGATCGTGGATCGCTTCGGCGACGACCGCCGCACGCACATCCTGCACGGCTTCGACGGCGACGTCTCGATGGAAGACCTCATCGCCGAGGAGGAGATGGTCGTCACGGTCACGCGGGAGGGCTACATCAAGCGCACCCGCAGCGACAACTACCGGTCGCAGCACCGCGGCGGCAAGGGCGTGAAGGGTGCGCAGCTGCGCGCCGACGACCTCGTCGAGCACTTCTTCGTGACGACCACCCACCACTGGCTGCTGTTCTTCACGGACAAGGGCCGGGTCTACCGCGCGAAGACGTACGAGATCCCGGAGGCCGGGCGCGACGCCAAGGGCCAGCATGTCGCGAACCTGCTCGCCCTGCAGCCCGAGGAGAAGATCGCCCAGATCCTCGACATCCGCGACTACCACGCGGCCGACTACCTCGTGCTCGCCACGCGCGGGGGCCTGGTGAAGAAGAGCCGCCTCGGCGACTACGACACCAACCGCCAGGGCGGGGTCATCGCGATCCGTCTCCGTGAGGAGGACGAGCTGGTCAGCGCGTTCCTCGCGGACGCCACCGACGACATCCTGCTGATCAGCCGGCACGGCATGTCGGTGCGGTTCCACGCGACCGACGAGGCGCTGCGTCCGATGGGCCGCGCGACCGAGGGGGTCAAGGGCATGAAGTTCAGCGGATCCGACAGTCTGCTGTCCGCGTCGCTGGTCACCGAAGACGGGTTCGTGTTCGTGGTCACCGACGGCGGCTACGCGAAGCGCACCTCGGTCGACGAGTACCGCGTCCAGGGCCGGGGCGGGCAGGGCATCAAGGTCGCCAAACTGAACGATGACCGGGGCATTCTCGCGGGGGGTCTGATCGTCCAGGAGGACGATGAGGTCCTTGTGGTTCTTGCCAGCGGCAAGGTGGTACGCTCTGCCGTGGCCGAGGTGCCGGCGAAGGGACGCAACACGATGGGCGTCGTCTTCACCCGGGCTGATGATGAGGATCGGATCCTCGCGATCGCCCGGAACACCGAACGCGGCCTGGCCGACGCCGACGAGTCCGAGGACTCCGCCGCGGCCCCAGAGACCCCGACCCCCGAAGCCCCTGAGGAGCGCGACGAATGAGCACGGTAGCCGACAAGCTCGCCAAGAAGTCGTCCAGGAAGACGTCCAGCAAGCAGGTGCGCCTGCGCCTGGTCTACATCGACTTCTGGTCGGCCGTGAAGCTGTCGTTCCTCGGTGCGATCGCGATCGCCATCGTGACGCTGGTCTCGTTCCTGCTCATCTACCTGGTGATGTCGGCGACCGGCCTGATCGTCAAGGCCGACGAGTTCGTCGGCGGCTTCACCGATGGCGCCTTCAAGCTGAGCTCGATCGTCGGGCTGCCGCAGGTGCTCGCCTTCGGATCCGTCGTCGCGATCCTGAACCTCATCGTGTTCACGGTGCTCGGCGCGGTCATCGCCGGCATCTACAACCTGGCCGTCAAGGTCACCGGCGGCCTGCTGGTCGGCTTCACCTCGAACTGACCGGGACCCGGCGGGCGGCCGTCAGCCCACCATGCCGGTGCTGCCGAGCAGGGTGCCGATGAGCCAGGTGGCGACGAGGGCCAGCGCACCGCCGAGCACGAGCCGAATCGACGCGCGCACCGGGTTCGATCCGCCGATCCGGGCGGAGAGGAACCCGGTCACCGCCAGCGCGACGAGAACGGCGACGAAGGTCACGGGCACGCGCCAGCCGACCGGCGGCAGCAGGATCGCGAGCAGGGGCAGCAGTGCGCCGAGCGTGAACGAGATCGCCGAAGAGATCGCCGCGTGCCACGGGTTGACGAGATCGTCCTGATCGATGCCGAGCTCGGCCTCCAGGTGCGCCGCCAGCGCGTCGTGCGCGGTGAGCTCGGTCGCCACCTGATGGGCGGTCTGCTCGGTGAGGCCGCGCTGCCGGTACAGCTCGGTGAGTTCGGCCAGCTCCTCCTCCGGCATCGTGCGCAGCTCCTCGCGCTCCTTGGCGATGAGGGCGTTCTCGCTGTCGCGCTGGCTGCTCACCGACACGTACTCGCCGAGCGCCATCGAGATCGCGCCGCCGATCAGGCCGGCAAGGCCCGCGATGAGCAGGGCGGCGTTGTCGGCGGTGGCACCGGCGACGCCGACGACGAGCGAGGCGACCGAGACGATGCCGTCGTTGGCGCCGAGCACGCCCGCCCGCAGCCAGTTCAGCCGCTGACCGAGGCCGGCGCCATGGGGTTCGTTCGAATGCAGCGTCATGTGATCACGTAAGCACGTGGGCGCGCCGGCGTCCACGAAGGCAAGGCGATGCTTCGGCGGCGGGCGAGCGGCACGGATTACGGAAAACCCGAATCGATTCCTCCGGATCCCTCCGTTCCACGACGAGGGACGCGCCCGTAGCGTGGAGGCATGCCCACAGCACCGGCCTACCTCCCACCCCCTCCTGACGCAGAACCCGCCGCACCGCCGGCGCCGCGCACGCCGCTGCGCCTGCTCCTCACCGTGCTGGAGCTCGCGGCGCTCGGCGTCGCCGGATCCACCGTGGTCGGCGTTCTCGGCGGCTTTGCCGGGATCAGCTTCGGCCTGCTCTTCGTCGGGGTCGGCGTGGTGTTCCTCGTCGGCCTCGTCTACGCCCTGTTCGGCGTCGCCTGGTTCGAGATCGCCCGCCTGAACGGTCTGTACGGGTTCGCGCTGCCCGCCCTGCGCTGGCGCCCGCGGGAGCGCGACGGCTTCGTCGGCTGGCTGCTGGCGCTCTGGCGGCAGGCGTACAACGGGCGGATGTGGCGTGCACTCGCGAACGTCGCGATCGCCTGCTTCTTCGGCGGTCTGGTGCTGCGGCTGTTCTCCTGGTTCGGCTGGTCGGCGGTGACGGCCTTCCTGCCGCTGTTCAGCACCGGCGACGCCGACACCGGCTGGGGCACGAAGTATCCGATCGCGTGGGCCCCGCTCGTCGGCGGTCTCGGGGCGCTCGTCTCAATCGCCGGCATCCTCGGCATCGCACTGCTGCACCGGGTCATCTCGCGCGGCATCGTGGTGACGCCGGATCGCACGCTCGATCTGACTGAGCAGGTGCGCACCAGCACCGCCCAGCGCGCCGGCGCGGTGCGCGCCGCCGACGTGGAGCGCATGCGCATCGAACGCGACCTGCACGACGGTGTGCAGCCGCGGCTGGTCTCGGTGGGGATGACCCTGGGCATGGCTCAGCAGAAGATCGACACGGATCCGGAGACGGCGAAGGCGCTCATCGCCGAGGCGCACACCTCGACCAAGGCCGCCATCACCGAGCTGCGGCAGCTGGCCCGCGGGATCCACGCCTCGGTCCTCGACGACCGTGGCCTCGACGCCGCGCTCTCCGCGCTGGCCGGCCGCTCCCCCGTGCCGGTCGCGCTCGACGTGCGGCTCGACGGCCGCTGCTCCCGAGATGCCGAGGCCGCCGTGTACTTCACGATCGCCGAGTCGCTCACGAACGCCGCCAAGCACTCCCGCGCCGGCGAATGCCGGGTCGTCGTGCGGGTGCGCGACGGCGGCACGCTCTGGGCGCGGGTGGAGGACAACGGCGTCGGCGGCGCGACCGTCATCGCCGGCGGCGGTCTCGACGGGATCGGCAACCGCGTGCTCGCCGCCGGCGGCACGATCCGCCTGGACAGCCCGGTGGGCGGCCCGACCAGTCTTGAGGTGAGCGTCCCATGCGCATCCTGATCGTCGAAGACTCCGTGCTGCTGCGCGAGGGCCTGGTCCGGCTTCTCGAGGACGCGGGTCACGCGGTGGTCGCCGCACTGCCGGACGCCTCAGCCCTGGACGAGACGGTCGACGCCACCGACCCTGAGCTGTGCATCCTCGACGTGCGCCTGCCGCCGACGTTCGTGGACGAGGGGATCCGCGCCGCGCTGTCGCTGCGCAAGCGGATCCCGCAGCTCCCCCTGCTCGTGCTCTCCCAGTACGTCGAGGAGCGCTACGCGAGCGACCTGATCATCGCGCAGGGGGTCACAGCGCAGGGATCCGCCGGCCCGCTGGGCTACCTGCTCAAGGATCGCGTCGCCGACGTCGCCGAGTTCATCGACTCGGTCGAGCGGATCGCCGCGGGCGCGACCGTCCTGGATCCCGAGGTCGTCGCGCAGCTGCTCACCCGGCGCAACCAGGACGACCGCATGCGCACTCTCACCGATCGTGAGCGCACCGTGCTCGCGATGATCGCAGAAGGCCGGTCGAACCAGGCGATCGCCGCCACGCTGTTCCTCTCCGAGGCCAGCGTCGAGAAGCACATCACCGCCATCTTCCAGAAGCTCGGGTTCGAACCCGACGAATCCGGCAATCGCCGCGTGCTCGCGGCCATCGCCCACCTCGAGAACGCCGGGCTGAACGGCCCTCAGCCCGGGCACGCTCCGCAGCCCGGACCGGCACAGACCGGACCAGCACAGACGGGAATGAACCGATGACGAACCTCACTCCACCCCGGCCGCCGCAGAGGGGCGCGGTGACGGCGATCACGGTCGTCGCGATCGTCGTCGGCGCGCTGTCGCTCGCCGTCGCGGGCGGTACGGCCGCCGTCGCCGCGACCACGCAGGCGGTGACCGGATCCGGGACGACCGCCTCCGGGATCACGGCCGACGTGCAGGGCGTCCGGTCTCTGAACCTCGACGCGAGCGCCGGATCCGTCTCCATCCGCTTCGGCGACGTGACCCAGGCGACGCTGCGCAGCGAGGGGCAGGGGAACACGAACTGGAAGATGCAGCGCGTCGGCGACACGCTGCAGGTGCGGAACCCGCAGGCGCCGTTCGGCTGGTGGTTCAACACCTGGTTCCAGGACGGTCCGACGATGACGCTGACCCTCCCGAAGGACCTCGAGGGCACCCTGAACGCGGACCTGACGCTCGACGCGGGGGCGCTGGACGCGGCCGGCGACTTCGATGTCGTCACCGCGCGAGTGAGTGCGGGCCAGCTGACCGTGGACGGAGCTGCGCGCACCTTCACGGCCCGAGTCGATGCGGGTGCGGCGCACCTGCGTCTGCGCGACGTCGGGACGGCCGATCTGACGATGTCGGCCGGGCAGCTGGACGCCGCGTTCACGGGATCCGCGCCCGACGACATGAAGCTCGACGTGAGCGCCGGATCCATGGATGTCACGGTCCCGTCGGGGACCTACGCGCTCTCGAAGGACGTCTCCGCGGGGACGCTGGACGCGCGGATCCCGACCGATCCTTCGGCCGCTCACCGCATCCAGGTGAACCTGTCCGCGGGGGGTGTCACGCTGCACAGCGGCAGCTGAGCCACGATTTCGTGATTGCCCTACGGTCCGGTAAAGTCTTGGAGGTTGATACGGGGCTATAGCTCAGGTGGTTAGAGCGCTTCACTGATAATGAAGAGGTCCCAGGTTCAAGTCCTGGTAGCCCCACCGACACCTGAGCGGATCCGAGCAATCGGATCCGCTCACTGGTCGAATCAGGGGCCTTAGCTCAGTTGGTAGAGCGCCTGCTTTGCAAGCAGGATGTCAGGAGTTCGAATCTCCTAGGCTCCACAGACACCAGAGGCCCGAGCCATCGCTCGGGCCTCTCTCTTTCCGCCGCGAGCAAGCGCTCTGGGCCCCGGGGCTCGTGCGCGCCGCCGACCGGGCTCCTTAAGCTTATATACTCCTATATATAAGTTCGCGAAGGAGGAACCATGGCCGTCACATCCATCGACATCGACCCCGACGAGCTGCGGCACGCCAAAGAGCTCGCCGGGACGTCGTCCAACCGCGAGACCGTCGATCTTGCTCTCCGCACGCTCATCGCCGTACGTCGCCAGCCGGCGGCCGTCGAGCGCATCATCGGCCGCAGATTCAGTCCCGACCAGATCGACGCGCCCACCATCGCGCCGTCGACGGCGCACGCGTGACGACGTACCTCGTCGACAACAGCATCTGGCAGAAGGCCGCAACGAGTGCCGCGATCGCCGACAGGCTCAGAGCTCTGTCGCCGAACCACCTGATCATCACGTGCCCACCCCAGGTGCTCGAGTATTGTCACTCGGCGCGCGATCCTCGCGAGTATGCCGAACTGCGCGAGGACATGGATGAGCTGCTCCCGGCATGGGAGCATCCGGATGAGCAGGAAGCTCTCGACATTCAGCAAGCGCTCTGGGACACCGGGCTCGTGCGCGCCGCCGCCGCTTTCGATTGCCTCATCGCCGCGTACGCCGTCGTCAACGATGCGGTGATCCTGAACTCCGACCGCGACTTCGGGCACATCGAACTCGCCACCGATGGCCGGGTCCGGCAGGAGTACGTCGGCACGGACCGATGACGGACGAGTGGATCGAGGTCGCGCGGGGCGTGTTCCAGCGGCGCTACGAGCCGATGGACGTCTCGGTCGGTGTGATCGCCGGCCGCACGGGCGTCACCGTCGTGGATACCCGCAACAACCCCGCGGAGGCGGCGGAGATCGTCCGCGACGTCGAGGAGCGCTTCGCGCTGCCGATCCTGCCCGTCGTGAACACCCACGCGCACTACGACCACACCTTCGGAAACCAGATCTTCGCCGAGCGCGACATCCCCATCTACGGGCATCGCCTGATCCCTGAGCACTTCGCCCAGTACGAGAGGCCGAGGCTGCAGAAGGTGCAGGAGCACCCGGAGTCCGAGCCGGACGAGGCGTGGGCGCAGGTGCGGCTCACCCCACCCACAGTGCTCATCGACGCGCCGCGGCGCATCGACGTCGGCGGGCGGGTGATCGAGCTCCGGCCACTGCCGCCCGGTCACACCGACACCGACCTCGCCGTGCTCGTGCCCGATGTCCGGGCCTGGTTCCTCGGGGACGTCGTCGAGGAGTCGGGTCCGTCGATGTTCGGGTCGGGATCCTATCCGCTCGACTGGCCCGGCGCACTGGACGTGCTGCTGGAACGGATCCGTCCCGGGGATGTGCTGGTGCCCGGGCACGGCTCGGTCATCGACCGCGACTTCATCGTGCGGCAGGCGTCGCGATTGCGCGCCGTCGCGGACGGGATCCTCGCCGCGTATTCGGCGGGCGTGTCGCCCGAAGATGCTGCGCTGGATCCTGCGCTCCAGGCCTGGTGGCCGGAGAGCTTCCTTCGGTCCGCACTCAGGGCCGGGTATGTGCAGCTGGCCCGCGGTGAGCGCATGGCTGGAGGGGACGCGTAGGCGCCCTCGCTCACACGAGCGCCTCCGCCGGCGTCGGCCTCGGGCCGCGCACCTGCAGGCCGATCCCCGCCGTCACCCGGGCCCACGATGCGGCGAGGATCTCGACGGAGCGCTCGAGCTCGCGCGGTTCGGCGGTGAACGGGATCCGCAGGTGCCGCTCGTGGCCGCCCGCGACCGCGAATCGCGGCCCGGCGGAGAGATGCAGGCCGTGCCGTGTGGCGTCCATGACCAGGGCGGAGCTCAGCGGCGCGCCCAGCCCCACCCAGAGCGCGACGCCGCCATGCACGTCGGGAACCTCCCATTCGGGCAGCGTGCTGGCCAGGGCGCGGACGAGGGCGTCGCGGCCCGCCCGCAGCAGCGACGAGCGCTGCGTCAGGATCTCGTCGAGCCGTGCGATCGCCAGGGTCGCGATCGCCTGCTCGAGGTCGGGGGTGCCCAGGTCGTACGACGTGCGGGCGGCCCGCATCCGGCGGATCAGGTCGTCGGCGGCGCGGATCCACCCCACCCGCAGCCCTCCCCACACCGACTTGCCGAGCGACCCCACCCGGATCCCGGCGTCGTCCGCGAGCGGGATCGGATCCGCGGCCCCGTCGATGCGCAGATCGGCCGTGGTCTCGTCGATCAGCAGGATCGAGCCTGCATCGTGCGCCGCGCGGGCGAACACGGCGCTCTCCTCGGCGGTCATCCAGCGCCCGGTCGGGTTCTGGAACTGCGGCATCACATAGGCGAGCACCGGAGCCGTGCGGAAGAACGCCTGCGCGGCGCGATCCAGGTCCCAGCCGTGCTCGACCCCGACCGGCACGCCCACCAGGCGAGACCCCACCCGGCGGAACGTCTCGGCCGCGTGCGGATAGGTCGGGGTCTCGATGAGCACGCGATCCGCCCGGCGCAGCAGCGTGCCGGCGATCAGGTTCAGCGCGTGCTGGGCGCCGTTGGTGACCATGATCTGGTCGGGCGCCGTCCGGATCCCCTGCCGGGTGTACCTGTCGGCGATCGCGGCGCGCAGCTCGGCGTGCCCGAGGATGTCGTAGCCCGATCGGGACACGAGGGAGGTCGCCGATCCCATGACCTCGGCGATCACACCCGGCAGACCGGGCCAGGCCGGAGGGCTGGCCCGCTGCAGGTCGATCCCGCCGTGCTCGAACCAGCGTGCGGACGCCGTGCGTCCGAGCGGCCGGGTGACGCTGCCGGATCCCTGCCGGCTCACGATGTGCCCGGTGCTGCGCAGCGCCCGGTACGCGGCGGCCACCGTCGTGCGGCTCACGCTGAGCGCTGCCGCGAACTCGCGTTCGGCGGGCAGCGCGGTCTCCGGGGCGATCCGGTTGTCCAGGCAGAGCAGCCGGATCCCGTCGGCCAGGGCATCGTAGGCGGGGTCGGCGGTGCGCCACAGGCCGAGCAGCTCGACCAGGGCGCGTGCGGAGAGCCGGGAGTCCATGGGGCCAGCGTACGCGAATTGGACTGATAAGAAAGGGCCACTTCTGGTTCACAATGGACGAATGACACGTCGGGTGCTGCAACTGCTGATCGGGCTGCCGCTCTATGGGTTCGGATGCGGGCTCATGATCGACGCCGGGCTCGGCGTCGATCCGTGGACGGTGTTCGCGGAGGGCCTCGCTCTGCGCACCGGGATCGGCGTCGGCTGGATCACGAACATCGTCGGCCTGCTGGTGCTGCTGCTGTGGATCCCGCTGCGGCAGAGGCCCGGGATCGGCACCCTGCTGAACGTGCTGCTCGTCGGCACCGCGATCCAGGCCACGGTCACGGTCATCCCGCCGGTGCACGGCCTCGTTCTGCAGGTTCTCCTGCTCCTGGCCGGGGTGGTCGTCGTCGCGGTGGCCAGCGGGCTCTACATCGGCGCGCGTTTCGGTCCCGGTCCGCGCGACGGCCTGATGACCGGCATGCACGCCCGGCTCGGGTGGCCGATCTGGGTGGCACGGCTCGTCGTCGAGGTGACGGTGCTGATCACGGGCTGGCTGCTCGGCGGAACCGTCGGCATCGGCACCGTGGTCTTCGCCCTGGGCATCGGTCCGCTCGTGCACGTCGCGCTGCCCCTGTTCGACACCGCGCGGACCCGGGGTCCCGGCCGGATCCCTGCGGCGCGGGCTGAGACGGCGTAGACGGCGACCCCGTGCGCGGGTTGCGCACGGGGCCGCCTGTCGGGCCGCTCACAGGGCGTCAGCTGCGGGGAAGCACCTTCGTGCCCTCGATCTTCACGGCCTGCAGGTCGTTCACGTTCAGGCCGAGTTCGCGCAGGATCGTGGGGGCGATCTGCGTGGTCTCGACGGTCGAGGTGACGGTCTCGGCCTTGTGCTCGGTGCCCGAAGCGACCACGAGCGGGACGTGGCGGTCCTGCGCGTCCGCGCCGCCGTGCTCCGCGATCTTACTCGTGCCGCCCGTGTAGACGACGCCGTGCTGCACGATGCCGAAGATGTCGGGGATCCGCTCGTCGCTCTTCGCGGTGTGGAAGAAGTCGGCGACCTCGGATCCGGCGTAGACCGTGGCCAGGCCGGACGAGGAGACGGTGAGCCCCGCGCCGGAGATGCCGTTCCCGCTCGCCGAGTTCGCGAGCAGGTAGGTCTTCGCGAAGTCGGCGGCCTCCTGGGTGTGCACGGAGAACCACAGCTGCATGACGTCGTCGTCGGTCGAGAACGCGACCAGGTCGCCGGTGTGGCCGGCGGCGCGCCACGCGGCGTTCAGGCCGGCGATGACGGGTCCGTCGTCGACGCGCTTCAGGGCCGCCGGATCCGTCGGGGACTGTCCGTGCTTCGCGGAGAGGATGATCGTGGTCTTCTTCGCGTCGTGGCTCTGCGCGACGGCGGCGGTGATCTTGCCGACCGCCGCATCGACGCCGTCCAGCGCCCGCGACAGCAGCGGCCCGGGCGTCACGCCGTCGGCGAGGTAGCCGCCCGCGAGGCCGTCGGAGGTCGGCAGCTTCTGGGCGGTGGAGACCGCCTGGAAGTTCATGCCGAACACGGCGGGCTCGCCCGTGCTCTGCGTGCCGGAGTGGTCCTTGCCGCCGATCTCGTTGAGCACCGCCTGCACCTTGTACGAGTCGTACAGTGCGGTCGCGGCGTTGTCCTTCGTCCAGTCCCCGGTGAAGCCGGCGATCGCAGCGCTCGAGTTGATCTCGGGGGTGAAGTAGTCGTCGACGCCGGTTCCCGAGGGTCCGCTGAGGATCTGGTACGCGGGGTGCTTGTCCGACCAGGCGGTGCGCAGGCCCGTCTGCTTCGCCACTTCGAACACCGTGTTCACCTTGAGGTACTGGTTCGGGTAGACCGGCGTGCAGGTGGAGGGATCCACCGGAAGCTGCTTCGGATCCATGAGGGCCTTGGCGTCACCGCTCAGCTGCAGGATGCTGTTCGGGAGGCCGGCCAGCCCCTGGCCGGCGTCGAGCGCGTTCTGGTTCAGGTCGGCGTTCTCGGTGTACGACACCTCGGCGCCCGGAGTCGCGGAGGCGCAGTCGGTGGTTCCGGCCGGCAGCAGCGCGCGGTTCCAGGTGTCGTCGTAGTAGACGCCGGTGGTGCCGGGGTTTCCCCCGGTCACCTGCGCGACCATCCCGGGGAACGAGTCGGACGGGATCGGCGTCTGCGCGTTCGTGTAGCTCGTGCCGCGGGCGACGAGGGCAGCGAGGGCCGACTGCGGGTGCGCCTTCACGTACTGGTCGAGGTCGGACTGGTGCAAGCCGTCCACTGAGAGCAGGAGCACGTGCTTGCCGGCGTTCGCCCGTGCGGCGCTCACCGATGCGGACGCGGCGGGCGCCGCGACGACCGTCGTGGTCGCGATTCCCGTGGCGGCGAGGGTCGCACCGAAGACGGCGGCGGCGACGCGCTTCGTGGTGGTCTTCATGGTTCTCCGTTCCGGCGCCGAGGGCGCCTGCGCCGCGGCACTCGCGCGGCTCCGGGAGGAGTCTGACAAGTCGCCGGGCCGTGCGGGGGGCGGTGCACGAGAGTTCGCCGACGCTTAAGCTGCTGGTCGCCGGATTCCCGGCGCATTGAGGAACAATTCGCGGCCCATTCCTGAACTCGGCGTGTTCCCGTGTCGCGGGCGCGCATCCGGGGTGCGCACAGGCGGAGTGGGCATGATGGGAGCATGGCGGCGAGACGGAGTGTGCGGTCGTTCGCGTCAGCCGCCCTGGCGCTGACTGTCGCGTTCATTGCCACCTACCTCTTCTTCGTCCTCACCTATGTCGGGCAGGTCGTCGATGAGCGCGCGTTCGCCGGCGCCGCCGACCAGCACGACGCGGTCTACCGATTCACCGGCATGGTGCTCGGCAATGTTCCGGCCGTGGCCGTCGGCGGCGGAATCATCCTGACGATCCTGATCGGCGCCCTCACCCGTCGCCCCAAGCACCTCGTGGTCGCCCTCGGTGTCGGCGGGGTCGCGGTCGCCCTCGCCGAGCTCGCCAAGCACGTCTTCCTGGTGCGCGCCCAGACCGGCGCGACCGACCTGCTGAACAACTCCTTCCCCTCCGGGCACGCGACGGTGACGGCGGCGGCTGCATTCGCCGTCTTCCTCGTCTGCCCGCCGCGCTGGCGCCCGCTCGCCGCGGTGATCGGCGGGGCGCTCGCCGTGCTCACCGGAGTGTTCCTCGTGATCGATCAGTGGCACCGTCCCAGCGACGTGGTCGCCGGGTTCATGCTCGTGGCGGCATGTGGATGCCTCGGCGGCATCGCGCTCATCGCCTGGCGGGTGCCGCCGGCGGATCGCCCCGCGACCTCGCTGCGCGGATTGTGGTGGCTGGCCGCCGTCGCCGGGCTGATCTCGATGATCGCCTTCGTGATCGTCTACGTCACCGTCGAGCAGCACGGCAGTCATCAGCAGATCGCCTACGCGGGCGGCAGCGCGGCGATCGTCGCCGTCGGGGCGGGGCTCACCGCGGCCGGGAATGGGATCTTCCGCCGACTTTCCTGACGTCGGATCCGTGCATTCCGCGGATGTCTGGAGAAATGTCGCCGACCGGTCCCGCGGGTCGGTTCCGCTGGCGCGCCGAGGCACGGAGCGACGTGCAGAAGAATCACGGGGAAATCCTCGGTGAACGGGAGGAAACCCGGTTCTGAACGCTCTGCGCGCGCCGCACCCGCGCACGCATTTGTTATCCACCGAATAGTCCACATGTGGATGGATCTGTTAACAATTCTCCGGGTGCCGAGGAAAGGGTTCTCCCACAGAGGGACGGTGTCAGCGGGATTGCGCGGATCCCGGATCCCGGGTCCATACTCGTCGTCATGCCTTCTTCCCTCTCCCTCGACGGACTGCGCTTCGCGATGGTCTCGTCGACCGCGAGCGCGGTCGATCCCGCGGCGCCCACGACGTTCGACTACCACCAGGACGGGCGCCTGATCTGGGGCGAATACACCGGCGACACCGTCATCGAAGGCCGCTTCGTCGGCGAGGTGACCGATGCCGAGGTGCGCATCTCGTTCGCGCACGCGCTGGCCAGCGACGGCTCCGTCGTGCGCGGCGACGCGGTCAGCCGGGCCGAGCAGGCGGATGACGGCCGGATCCGTCTCGTCGAGGACTTCGCCGTCGACGGCATCGACCACGTCAGCGTGTGCGTGCAGGTCTGAGCAGGGGTCAGACGCGCGTGCTGCGGGTCTGATCGGTGCGGGTGAAGCGCATCAGGCCGCTGTCCACGCCGATCGGATCGCGGCGCGGGATGTCGCCGGGGAGCACGAACGAGCGGCGGAACACCTCGCCCATCACGATCGCGGTCTCGACCTTCATGACCTCGCCGCGAGCGGCGATCGTGCCGATCACGAGCGATTGCATGGACTCCATGTCGACGCTGCGCACGACGAGCATCACGTCGTGCTCACCGGTCATCACCCGCGCCGACTCGACGTCCGGCATCTCCCCGATCGCGTGCAGGAACGACGTCCACGACTGTGGCTGGATCGTGCAGAACACCAGGGCGCTGACCCCGAGACCGAGGCGGGTCGTGTCGACCTCGGCGGTGAATCCCGTGATGATGCCGGCCCGGGTCATCGACTCGACGCGCGAGTAGGCGCTGGCCCGCGAGATCCCGACCTCCTGCGCGAGCGCGGCGATCGAGATCCGGCCGTTGCGCCGCAGGGCCCGGAGGATGTCGTACGCGATTTCGTCGATGACGGGCGCGGATCGTCCAGACGAGGCAGATGGATCGTCAGTCATGCTGGACATATTGCCGTAGTGACGCAAGCGTGACAATGGATTGGTCGATTCTGGGGCGATCCGTCGGATATAGTGCCGGAAAACCCGATCTGGTCGTCTGACCTGTCCATCTTCAACGAGGAGGAACGCCCGTGGGCCGTTCACATCGCCACGCCGCCGCTGCGCTCATCGCCGTGGCCGCCATCGCGCTCGCCGGCTGCTCCGGAGGCAATTCCGCGAACAACTCGAACAGCTCGTCCTCCTCTGGGGGAGGCACGCTCGTCGTCGACACCGCCTTCTCGCTGGAGACCGGCGACCCCGGTCGCAACTACGTGCCGACCGGCAACATGGTGCTGCACGCGGTGTACGACACGCTGCTCACCTTCCAGGGAGCCGACTCGAGCACCCCGAAGCCGGATCTCGCGACCATGAAGCAGAACTCGGACGCGACCGAGTTCACCTTCACGATCCAGAACGGCCGGAAGTTCTCCGACGGCACCCCGGTCACGGCCGACGACGTCGTGTTCTCGCTTGACCGCGTCGCGGGGATCACCGACTCGAAGGCCAACTTCCTGATGACGGGGATCACGGTCGCCAAGGTCGATGACAAGACCGTGAAGCTGACGACGAAGACCCCGTCGCTGCAGCTGCCGGCGATCGTCACCAACCCGTCGCTCGCGATCCTGAACTCCAAGGTGGTCGAGAAGAACGGCGGCAAGACCGACACCTCCGACACCGCGAAGGCGTGGCTCGACGCGCACTCCGCCGGATCCGGCCCGTACACGCTGCAGTCGCTCGACCTCACCTCGCAGGTCGTGCTCGTGAAGAACAACAAGTACGACGGCACGGACAAGCCGGCCTACGACAAGATCGTCGTGCGCAACATCTCGCAGTCGGCGACGCAGCTCACCAACCTCAAGGGCGGCGACTCGAACGTGGCCGTCGACCTCTCCGGCGACCAGGTCAAGGGCCTCGGCTCCGGCTTCACGGTGAACTCGGCCCCGTCGGCCGAGACGCTGTTCCTGCTGATCAACCAGGACAAGACGGTCGGCGGCGTCACCGCGACCCCGAAGTTCGCCGAGGCCGTGCGCTACGCGCTCGATTACGACAAGCTGCTCGAGCTCGCCGGCGCCGGATCCGTGCAGGCCACGGGCGTCATCCCGCCGATGTTCCCCGGCGCGAACAAGACCGGCGTGAAGCAGGATCTCGCGAAGGCCAAGGACGCGCTCGCCGCCTCCGGCTACAAGGGCGAGGAGATCAAGCTCCAGTTCCCGAACGACAACCCGGTCGGCGGCGTGGAGTTCACCCCGGTCGCCGAGCGCGTGCAGGAGCAGCTGAAGGCCGCCGGCATCAACGTGACCCTCGCGCCGGCGCCGTTCGCCACCGAGGTGCAGCCCTACGTGAAGGCGCAGGAGGCGTTCTCGCTCTGGTACTGGGGCCCCGACTACGCCGACACCTCGTCGTTCCTGCCGTTCGGTCCGGGTCAGAAGGTCGGCCTGCGCGCCGGCTGGCCGGCCGACGCCGACGCGAACATCGCGGGCCTGGTCACCAAGGCGCAGAACGCGACGTCGGTCGACGAGCGCAACACCGCGTTCAACGACTACGCGAAGGCCATGCAGGAGTCGGGCCCGTTCGTGCCGCTCATCGTCCCCGGCATCAACCTCGCCAGCTCCACCAAGGTCGCCGGCCTCGAGTACAACGTCACCTGGACGCTCGACCTGCGGACCCTGCACCCCGCGAAGTGATCCCGGCGGGGGTCGGGCCTGACGCGCTCAGGCCCGGCCCCCGCTGCCACCTCTGACCCGGAAGCGCCGACGTGACGCAGACCCAAGCCATCGCCACCCGCCGGGCGCGGCAATCGCAGCACACGCTGCTGCGGTTCCTCGCCCGTCGCGCGGTGACGAGCGTGATCCTGCTCTTCGGGATCGTGCTGGTCACCTTCTCGCTCACCGTGATCGTCCCGGGAGACCCGGTGCGCGCGGCTCTCGGCGAGGGCGCGTCGTCGAACCCCGCCACGGTCGCAGCCTTCCGGGAGAAGTACGGACTGGACCAGCCCGTCTGGGTCCGGTTCTTCCGCTACGTCGGCAACCTGCTGCACGGCGACCTCGGCACCTCGATGACCACGGGACGCCCGGTCTCGGCCGATCTCGCCAAGGCGGTGCCGGCGACGGGCGAGATCGCGTTCTATGCGATCATCGTGAGCCTCGCCGTCGCGATCGTGCTGGGGACGCTGGCCGCCTACCGCCGCGGCAAGGCGACGGATCAGGTCGTGCGGGTGGTCACCCTCATCGGGCTGAGCATCCCCACGTTCTGGATGGCGATCCTCTGCTACCAGCTCTTCTTCATGCAGCTGCACTGGGTGAGCGGATCGGGGCGGATCTCGCCCACCATCACCCCGCCGCCGCGCATCACCGGCTTTTACACGATCGACTATCTGCTGAACGGCGACTCGGTCGGCTTCTTCGACGCGACCGGCCACCTCGCCCTGCCCGTGCTCGTGCTGAGCCTGTTCACGATCGCGACGCTCACCCGGTTCGTGCGCACCTCGGTGCTCGAAGTGCTCGACATGGACTACGCCAGGGCGGCGCGGGCGAAGGGCCTCTCCGGTCGGCGGGTCATCGTGGGCTACGTGCTGCGCGGGGCGGCGCTGCCGATCCTCACCCTCGTCGGCATCGCCTTCGGCAGTCTGCTCTCCGGCACCGTGCTCGTCGAGGCCGTCTTCGCCTGGCCGGGCCTGGGCACCTACGCCTACAACGCGTCGAAGAACCTCGATCTGCTCGCCGTCACCGGTGTCGGCCTCGTGGTCGGCGTCATCTATCTCGTCATCAACCTCGTCGTCGACGTGCTCTACGGCTTCCTGGATCCGCGAGTGAGGCTGTCATGAACCTCGTCATTCCCGAAAAGCTCGCGCCGAAACGTCGCACGTCGTGGCTGCCGCCCGCGTGGCGCACGCCGCTCGCGCTCGTCGGCACGATCATCGCCCTGGTCTGGATCGTCGTCGCGATTCTCGCCCCATGGATCGCGCCGCACGACCCGCTCGCGCAGAACCTGCCGCGCCTGGCCGCGCCCAGCCCCGACGCGATCATGGGCACCGACGTGAACGGCCGCGACGTGTTCTCCCGGCTGCTGCTCGGTGCGCAGACCACGATCCCGCTCGCGCTCATGCTCGTCGTCTGCGCGATGATCGTCGGCACGATCGTCGGTGCTGTCGCCGGGTACCTCGGCGGCTGGGTCGACGAGGTCCTCATGCGCATCACCGACATGGTGATGGCGTTCCCGACCGTGATCCTCGCCATGGTGATCGCCGCCTCGCTCGGCCCGTCGATCATGAACGCCGTGATCGCCGGCATCATCGTCGCCTGGCCGCCGTACGCCCGCATCACCCGGTCCCTCGTGCTGGGGCTGCGCACGCAGAACTACGTGATCGCGGGACGGCTGCTGGGATCCTCGCCGCTGCGATCACTCGCGCGCGACGTGCTGCCGAACATCGCCGGCCCCGTGCTCGTGCTCGCCTCGCTCGACATCGGCACCGCGATCCTGCTGCTCTCCGGCCTGTCGTTCCTGGGCCTCGGCGCGCAGCCGCCGACACCGGAATGGGGCACGATGATCGCCGCGGCCATGCAGAACACCTCGGCCTGGTGGCTGGGACTGTTCCCGGGACTTGCGATCCTCAGCATCGTGATGGCCTTCAACTTCATCGGCGACTCGCTGCGCGACGCGCTCGACCCGCTCGCCGCGCGTGAGCGCGAGGCCGAGGCGCCCGTGGTCTCGGCCGCTGCCGCCACCGCGGAGGTGACCTCGTGACCGCGCTGGCGATCCGCGACCTGCGCGTCGAGCTCGGGCAGTCGAAGGGCAATCGGACCGAGGTCGTCAAGGGCATCTCCCTCGACCTCGTGTCCGGGCGCGTCCAGGGTCTCGCCGGGGAGTCCGGATCCGGCAAGAGCATGACCGCGATGGCGATCCTCGGCCTGCTGCCCGCGGGCGGCACCGCGTCTGGATCCATCGTCCTGGGCGGGACCACGGAGCTCGTCGGGATGACCGGATCCGCGTATCGGAAGGTGCGCGGCAAGCGGATCGGGATGATCTTCCAGGATCCCTCCGCGAGCCTGCACCCGCAGATCACGGTCGGATCCCAGCTCGCCGACGGCATGCGCGCCCACCTCGGCCTGTCCCGCTCGGCCGCGCGAGCCCGGTCTGCCGAGCTGCTCGCGCAGGTCCGCGTGCCGAATCCGCAGGAGGCGCTGCAGAAGTACCCGCACCAGTTCTCCGGCGGGCAGCGGCAGCGCATCGCGATCGCGATAGCGCTGGCCTGCGAGCCCGAGGTGCTGCTCGCCGACGAGCCGACCACCGCGCTCGACGTCACCGTGCAGGCCGGGATCCTGCACCTGCTCCGCGATCTCGCGACCGAACGCGACCTCGCCGTGCTGCTCGTCACGCACGACCTCGGCGTGATGAGCGCCGTCGCCGACGAGGTCGCCGTCATGCGCGGAGGGCTGATCGTCGAGGCCGGATCCCGCCGACAGGTCTTCACGGATCCGCAGCACCCGTACACGCGCGAACTGCTGGACGCGATGCCCGACGCGCAGGACTCGCTCGTGGACGCTCCCGTGGATGGCGACTCCGACGCACCTGCGGCCGATCTGGGGGAGATCTGATGAGCGACAAGAAGCCCGTGCTGCACGTCGACTCCCTCGTCGTCGAATACGGCGGACGGGCCGCGTTCCGCGCCGTCGACGGGGTGTCGTTCGACATCGCCGCGGGCGAGGTGCTCGCGCTCGTCGGCGAGAGCGGCTGTGGCAAGTCGTCCACGGCGCGCGCCGTGATCGGCATGGAGAAGCCTGCGGCGGGAACGGTGCTGTACCGCGACCGGCCGGTGCAGCCGCTCGGTCTGCGCACGCGTCCGGCGGAGTTCACCGCGATCCAGATGGTGTTCCAGGATCCGAACTCGTCGCTGAACCCGCGGATCCGAGTGTCGCAGCAGATCGCGGAAGGATCCCGCGCTGCCCGCTCCCGGGGAGTCGACAGCGAGGCGCCGTCGCACTGGCTGAAGGCGGTCGGCCTCTCCCCGACGCTGGAGAACCGCTATCCGTACCAGCTGTCCGGCGGCCAGCGGCAGCGCGTCGCGATCGCCCGGGCGCTCGCCGCGAAGCCCGACCTCATCGTCGCCGACGAGCCGATCTCGGCGCTGGATGCGTCAGCCCAGGCGTCGGTCGCCGCCATGATGCGAGAACTGTGCGTCGCTTCGGGCGCGGCGATGCTGTTCATCTCGCACGACCTGTCCGTGGTGCGGCTCATGGCCGACCGGGTCGCCGTGATGTACCGCGGCCGGATCGTGGAGTCGGGCGCGACGCCGCTCGTGTGGGCGCACCCTGTGCATCCCTACACGGAGGCGCTGCTCGCGGCGATCCCGCACCCGGACGGCGAGGGCGTGCTGCCCGCCGCCCCCGCGTCGGAGGCCCCGTCATCGTGGAGCGCCGACATCCCCGAGGCCCTCGACCGCGTGCGCTGAGGCCCGCCGAGGCTGGCGAAGCGGGCGAGCCGCCCACACGACGTCCCGAGATCAGGCGAGTTGACCGAGATCAGGAGGATCCACCCAGATCCTCCTGATCTCGGTCACTCCTCCTGATCTCGGGACGGTCCCGGGCCGATCAGGCCCCGGCGGGCGTCAGACCGTGCGGCGTGGTGTTGAGGTTCACGCAGCCGTCGGCCGTCACGACGACGATGTCCTCGATCCGCGCGCCCCACGCGCCGGGGAAGTAGATGCCGGGCTCGATGCTAAACGCCATGCCCTCGCGCAGCGGCAGGGCGTTGCCGGGTGCGATGTAGGGCTCCTCGTGCGTCGAGATGCCGATGCCGTGCCCGGTGCGGTGCAGGAAGGCCTCGCCGAGCCCGGCGGCGGCGAGCACGTCGCGGGCGGCGGCGTCCACCTGCTCCGCGGTGACCCCCGGGCGCACCGCGTCGACCGCGGCCTGCTGTGCGGCCACGAGCACGGCGATCCGGCGGGCCGCCTCAGGATCCGGCTCGCCGACGACGTAGGTGCGGGTGCTGTCGGAGTTGTAGCCCGCCGGGACCGCTCCGCCGATGTCGACGACCACGATGTCGCGATCCTGGATCACCCGATCCGACACCTCGTGGTGCGGATCCGCCCCGTTCGGGCCGGAGGCGACGATGACGAACTCGACGGTGCGGTGCCCCTCCTCGAGGATCGCCGCGGCGATGTCTTCACCGACCTCGCGCTCGGTGTGGCCCGCACGCAGCAGGCCGGGCACGCGGCGGTGCACGGCGTCGATCGCCTCGCCCGCGCGACGCAGCTCGGCGATCTCCGCGTCGTCCTTGATCATGCGGATCTCCCGCAACGCCGGCGTCGCGAGGACGGGAACGCCGAGCCGATCCGCGAGCGGGATCACGTGCAGCGCGGGCAGTACGTCCGAGACCCCGAACCGGGCCGGAGCGAACCCCAGCGCGTCCTCGACCAGGGCATACGGATCCTCTCCGTCCACCCAGTCGGCGATCGCGAGTCCGAGCGATCCGACGGCGGTGTCGCGCACCTTCGCGAGCTCCATCCGCGGCACGACGACGGTCGGCTCGCCCGCCGCGGGGATCACCAGCGCGGTGAGGCGCTCGATCGTGTCCCCCTCGACGCCGACGAGATAGGCGAGGTCGGGGCCCGCCCCGACGACGATGCCGTCCAGCCCGGCGTCGGCGGTGAGAGTGCGGGCACGGGACAGGCGAGCGGCGTAGACATCGGCCGGGAACGGGGTGGTCACCCCTCCACGCTATGCCCGGTGGAGCCGACAAGGCGAGGCCTCCGATGGTCGATTCGGCAGGTCGAGACGAACCGTCACGAGCCCGCGGATCCCGCCCAGAATCGTCCGCCGGATCGGATTCGTCCGTGCGCCCCACCAGACGATCCGCACCCCCGTCTCGCGGTAGACGGGCACGGGCACGGGATCGGGACGGGCGCCGGCACGGGATCCCACCGGGCGCATAGCCGGCGGGCGTAGCGTCGACGCGGCCGCACAGCAGACAGCAAGGAGCGCCGCACGCCTCCCATCCCCGTCTTCCTGAGCACCTGGAGCCTGGATCCCACCGCGCTCGGGGTGCTCATCGTCGCGGCCGGGCTCTACCTCGGCGGAGTCTGGGTGCTGCGCCGACGCGGGCATCGCTGGCCGTTGCGGCTGACGCTGATGTACCTCCTGCTGGGCCTCGGCTCCTACGCGTGGGTGTCGTTCGGGTTCCTGGGCACGTGGAGCGTCGAGATCCGCTGGGCGTTCACGACCCGGATCGCGCTGCTGCTGTTCGTGGTGCCGGTCGCCATCACGCTGGGCCGGCCGGTGTCGCTGGCCCGCGCGGTGCTGTCGGAGCGTCCGCGCGCGCGGGTCAACGGCGCGCTGCGTTCGTGGGTGGCGCGGTTCTTCGGCAACGCGATCATGGCCCCGGTGTTCACCTGCCTGGTGTTCGCGGTGTTCTTCACGCCGTTCTCGGCGGTGCTGCGGATGAGCCCGGTCGCCGAGGGCGTGACCTCGGTCGTGGTGCCGCTGCTCGGACTGCTGATGGTGCTGCCGCTCGCCGCGCACACGGTGGCCCGCACGAGCCTGTTCATCGTGGCGGAATTCATGTTCGCGTTCGTGGAGCTCGTGCTCGACGCGATCCCCGGAATCCTGCTGCGGCTGAACGACACCGTGCTGGATCACGCGGGGCTCTGGCCCGGCGTGCTGCCGCTGTGGTTCCCGAATCCGCTGCACGACCAGCATCTGTCGGGCGACTTCCTCTGGTTCATCGCCGAGGTCGTCGACGTGCCGATCCTGGTCATCCTGATGATGCGATGGATCCGCAGCGACAAGCGCGAGTCGCGCAGCATGGACAAGCTCAGCGACGAGGAGATGGCCGAGCTCACCGCCGCGCACCTGCGCGGAGAGTAAGCCCCGGTCAGATCACTCCGCGGGCGCGGCCCGGCGGATCCGCTCGCCGAGGAAGTCCAGATCGGCGGGCGCCAGGGCGGTGACGGCGTAGGCGGTGGGCCACACGGCGCCGTCATCGAGCTGCGCCGGCCACTCGAACTCGAACGTGGCGTAGCGCACCTTGAACTTCGCCTTCGGCTTGAAGAAGCACACCACCTTGCCGGCGGCGTTCGCCCACGCGGGCATGCCGTAGTACGTGCGCGGCACGAGGTGCGGGGCGTTCTCGCCGACGAGCCGGTGCAGCGCCTCCGCGAGCGGTCCGTCCTCGCCGTCCATCTCGGCGATCTTGGCGAGCACATCGGCCTCGCCGGCGGCCCGGGCCTCGGCCGGCGAGATCTTCTTGCGGGAGGCGCGGACCCGGCTCTCGTTGGCGGCCTCCTTGACGGCGGCGCGTTCTGCGGCGGTCAGCACCGGGGCGGTGTTCTCGGTCATGGCATCCTCCAGTCGATCGCCCGGGTCGCCCGGGTCGATCTCAGCCTAGGAACTCCTCCGCGACGGCGCTTCTTCAGAACTGATCGATCCCCAGACCGTGCGGGGCGCACCCCGCCGCGGCTCCGGCGCCCGGGCGCTGACTAGTGTGGAGCGCATGGACATGCGCGTCGCGGCCTACGCGGTGATCGTCGATGACGAGCAGCGCATGCTGCTGGCCCGCTGGACCGAGGGGCGCCGCGTGTCCTGGACGCTGCCGGGCGGCGGGCTGGAGGCCGGTGAGGATCCCGAGGTCGCCGCGCGTCGCGAGGTGTACGAGGAGACCGGCTACAAGGTCGTCATCGGAGAGCTGCTCGGGATCCACTCCCGCGTGATCCCCGCACGCCGTCGGGTCACGGAAGGCGCGACCGAGCCGCTGCACACCCTGCGGATCGTGTATCGGGCGCGCATCGTCGGGGGCCGCCTGCGGTTCGAGAAGAACGGTTCGACCGACATGGCGGGCTGGTACCGCCTGGACGAGATCGGCGGGCTGCAGCGCGTGCGGTTGATCGACATCGCGCTCGGGATGGCCGGCCTGGCCGGCTGACCCGCACGGCGCTGGTCTCGGCGCCGACCCGGTGAGCGCCGGCTACTCCGGTTCCGAGATGTCGGCCACGGTCGCGTCGTAGGCGGCGATCAGCGCATCCGCGTCGACGAACAGGCTGTAGCCGTGCGCGCCCGCGCCCATCGCGATCCGCCGGCCGCGGATGGATTCGTCGGCATAGACCGGCCAGGCGGTCGTGCTGCCGATCGGGACGATCGTGCCGCGCTCGTAACCGGTCGCCGCGAGCGCCGCATCCTGATCCGGCAGCTTCAGCCGGTTCACGCCGACCAGCGCCCGCAGCTTCGGCCAGGAGATCTTGCGACCGCCGGGCACCAGCGCGAACAGGAAAGTGTCATCGGCGCGTTTGACCACGAGGGTCTTCACGATGCCGGACGGATCCAGTCCCAGCAGCGCCGCCGCCTCGTGCAGGCTGCGTGCAGCAGGCCGCTCGCGGATCTCGATCTCGAGTCCGCGCGCGGCGGCCGCGTCTCGGACCCGGGCGTGCGGATCCGACGCGGCGTCCGTCCCTTCGACAGGCTCAGGGACCGAGGGGACCGACGTGGTCACGCCTCGGGGGCGCTCAGCGGGTCATCCGCGACCCAGAGCTCGTCGTCCGCGCGCAGCGTCTGCCACGCGGCCACGAGCACGCCGATCGCCGCGCCGATGCCGAGGACGACCGCGATCACGGTGCCGACGCCGGGGCCGCTCTTGGCGGGGGCGACAGACGGTGCGGCGCCGATCGTGCGCGGGGATCCTGTGCGCTTGGCATTCGCGATGTCCCACGCGGTGAGCGCGGATCCGATCGCGCCGCCGACGGCCGGGATCACCCGGTGATCGACCACGTCGCGGGAGTACTGCACGCCGCGATCCACGACGGGGCGGACCCGGTGTTCGTACACGTCCTGCACGGTCGGCACGACCTGCTCCCGGCGGAAGTGGTCGAGCTGGCGCCCCGCCTCGCGGGCGACCTGCGCGGCGTCGCCGACCAGGACCTGCTGGGCAGCCCACAGCTTGTTGGCTTCGCCCTGAAGCTGTCGGAGTTCCTTCTTGCGCTTGCGGCTGAGGCCCACGGTGCCCTCCCAATCGAAACGGGTTCGGATTCCCCATCTTGCCAGACCTGCACTGTGTGGCGGGTGTGCGATCTGCGAACTCCCGGGAACCTCTGCGAGAATGGATCCATGCCTCACGCCACTCACGTCGCCACGCTGCACACCAACCACGGAGACATCGTCATCAACCTGTTCGGTGACCACGCTCCTCGCACCGTGAAGAACTTCGTCGAACTCTCCGACGGCACCGGCTCCTGGACGCACCCCGCCACCGGCAAGCCGGGCGAGGGACCGCTCTACCAGGACGTCATCTTCCACCGCATCATCCCGAACTTCATGATCCAGGGCGGCGACCCGCTCGGCCAGGGCGTCGGCGGTCCCGGCTACAACTTCAACGACGAGATCCACGGCGAGCTGAACTTCAACGAGCCGTACATCCTCGCCATGGCCAACGCGGGCCTGCGTCGCAACGCCATCACCGGTCAGGTCGAGGGCACGAACGGATCGCAGTTCTTCATCACCACGGATCCGACCCCGTGGCTGCAGGGCAAGCACACCATCTTCGGCGAGGTCGCCGATGACGCCTCCCGGGCCGTCGTCGATGAGATCGCCGCCGTGCGCACGGGTGCCGGCGACCGTCCCGTCGAGGACGTCGTGCTGCAGTCCGTCGACATCGTCGCGAACTGAGGCTCTGACCCGGACTCCGGAGCGCACCGATGACGTCTTCGGAGTTCCACGCGAATCCCGACAACTTCTGCTACCGGCATCCCGGCCGGCAGAGCTTCGTGCTGTGCCAGCGGTGCATGCGCACGATCTGCCCGGAATGCCAGACGCAGGCGCCCGTCGGGGTGATCTGCCCCGAGTGCATGCAGGATCAGCGTCGCAACCAGTCCCCGGCGCAGCGCAAGGCCCAGCGCCGGTGGGGATCCCGCACGATGACCGCCGCGGGGGGCCGCCCGCTGGTGACCTACTGGATCATCGGGATCACCTCGGCGGTGAGCCTGCTGCAGCTCCTTCCCGGCGTGGGTGTCCCGATCGGCCAGGCGCTGCAGTTCTGGGCCGGCTACCTGTACCCGTCGCTCTCGGGTGAGTCGTTCCAGCCCTGGCGGCTGCTGACCACGCTGCTGGTGCACGGCGGATTCATCCACCTCGGCCTGAACATGCTGGCCCTGTGGATGATCGGACAGAGCCTGGAGCCGCTGATCGGCCGGGCGAAGTTCCTCACGCTCTATCTGGTGAGCGGCCTGGCCGGATCCGTGGGCGTCGCCGTCATCGCCCCGCAGGTGTCGACAGTCGGCGCCTCGGGTGCGATCTTCGGACTCATGGCCGCGCTTCTCGTGATCGGGCGGCATCTCGGCGCCAACGTGACCGGCATCCTGGTCGTGCTGGGGATCAACCTGGCGATCGGGTTCATCCCGGGATTCAACGTCGCCTGGCAGGCGCACGTCGGAGGCGCCATCATCGGCGCCCTCATCGGCCTGGTCTATGCCCGCACGAGCGGGCGCCAGAACGCGCGCTTCTGGTGGATCGGCCTCGTCTCCGCAATCGTTCTCGTGCTCATCCTCGTCGTGGCGATCGTCCCGCCGCTCCTCATCACCGCCGGCCACTGACGCGCTGAAGCGCGTTTCGTCTCGCTGCTCCTTCGTCGCTGCTCGCTCAACGACCCCGAGAGGCGACCGGAGCGCAGCGATCGGTCCGTCGGGCGCGCAGGCATCGGGACTGGCGGGGCTCGCGCAGCGAGCCGGGACCGCGCGCCCGACGAACCGATCGCGGAGCGGGCGCAACCGCGGGCCCAACCACGAGCGAATGACACCCGTGTAATTCTCCCCAGGTGGGGATAGATCTGTGGATAACTCGGGGGAGGGCGTGTGCATATCCATCCCCAGAGTGTGGATAACTCCCCGGATCCGTGGAAAACCGGGGAGGAATTATCGGACGGAGACGAAAAAACGCCCCCGCACACGAGGCGGAGGCGTTCTCACTGAGCGCGTCAGCGCCAGCGTGTGGTCATCAGGAAGCCGATCAGGGCGATCCCGAGTCCGATCAGCAGGTTCCAGGACTGCAGGCCCGGGATCGGGTACTGCATGCCGGTGATGTAGAAGACGAGGATCCACGCGAGTCCGAGCAGCATGAAGCCGACCATCACGGGCTTGAACCATGCGGCATTGGGGGCGGCGCTGCCGTCGACCTTCTCGACGGCGGCTTCTTCGGGCTTGCGGGATCGTGCCATGCGCCCCAGTCTACCCATCAGCGTCCTGCACACCCAGGTCGGTAGGATCGCGGCATGACCGACGCCGCGGACGCAGCTGCGCGCCGCACCGCTCGCGGTCGACGGCCACGGCGCCGGGCCACGGTCGTGAGCGTGCTGGGCGAGCTGCTGCTCACCGCCGGCGTCGTGGTGCTGCTGTACGCGGCGTGGCAGATGTGGATCGGCGATCTCATCATGAGCGCGGCCGCGAATGATCACGGTCACTCGATCAGCGCGCGCTGGGCGAAGGATCCCGCACCCGCTCCGCCTCCGGTCGTGCCGCACGCCGGCGGGGCCGGGGCACCGGTCCGGTACGAGCCTCCGGTGATGACGGCCCCGCAGAACGGGGTGCCCTGGGGTGCGCAGCTGCACGTGCCGCGCTGGGGCGCCGACTACAACGTGACGATCGCCGGCGGGGTGACCCGGCCGGACACGCTCGATCACGGGTGGATCGGCGTGTACCCGGGCTCGGGCATGCCGGGCCAGGCCGGCAATGTCACGATGGCCGCGCATCGCACCACCTGGGGCAAGCCGTTCAACCAGATCGACAGGCTGCGCCTGAACGACGCGATCGTGATCGAGACGCCGCAGGGCTGGTACACGTACCGGTTCCGCACGCTCGAGTACGTGACGCCCGACAGCGTGGACGTGCTGGATCCGGTCCCCCAGGATCCCGGTGCAGCGGCCGGGGAGAAGTACATCACGCTGACCGCGTGCTCGCCGCTGTACTCCCTGGCCGAGCGGATCGTGGCGTACGGGGTGTTCGACAGCTTCCAGCCGCGGGCGCTGGGGCTCCCGGCATCCCTGAAGGAGGCGGTGAGCTGATGTACGGCGCTCTGTGGCGGATCCTGCCCGGACCCTGGTGGGTGCGGCTGATCATCCTGCTCGTGCTGGTCGCGGCGATCCTGTATGGGCTGTTCTTCTACGTGTTCCCCTGGGTGAGCCCCTTCCTCTCCCCCGGCGACGTCAGCATCCTCCCGTCTCCGTCCCCGTCTCACACCTGACCGGATCCTACGCACGCGAGCGCACCACGGAGCGGGTCCCTTCGACAGGCTCAGGGACTGGCGGGGCTCAGGGCTCGGAGACTACTTGCCGGTGCAGTAGGTGAGGTCGATCGTCGAGCCCACCGGCACGTCGCCGGGAGGCGCCGACATCGCGGCGACGGTCTTCGGGTCTGTCCCCTTGCAGTCGGGCTTCGCCACGGGGTTCGCGGTCAGGCCCGCCTGCTGCAGGGCGGCTGTCGCCTGATCCAGCGTCCAGCCGGTGAGGTCGTTCAGGGTGACCACGCCGCTCGCGACGACCAGGTCGACCGTCGTGCCCGAGGGGACCTCGGTGCCGGACGCGACGCTCGACGACAGCACGATGTCGTGCTGCGTATGCGGATCGTTCTTCTGACTGACGGATCCGAGCTGCAGCCCCGCCTTGATCAGCGCGTCCTTCGCGGCGGCCTGGGTGAGGCCGGTCAGCGGCGGCACCGTGCTCTTCGCGGCGCCGGTGGAGACGTAGAGGGTCACCGACTGACCCTTCTCGAGTTGCGTGCCGGCGGCCGGATCCGTGCTGATCACGGATCCGACGGCGATGTCGGCGTCGGCCTGATCGATGCGGATGGCACGCAGGTCCGCCTTCTTCAGCTGGACGATCGCCGAATCGTAGGTCTGCCCGACCAGGTGCGGAACGATCCGGGCAGAGCTGGGCAGGCCGCCGTCGGGGCGCATCGCCAGCACCCAGATCAACACCGAGACGAGCAGCACGGCGAGCAGTGCCACGCCCGCCCAGATCCACGCGACGGGAGGCCCGGACTGGGTGCGCGTCATCGTGGTGTCGCTGGAGAGCTGGCGGAGCGTCCGGGCAGTCTCCTGCGCGTGCCGCGGGTTCGGCCCGTACAGCTCGCTGGTGAGCGAGGAGAGCTGTTTCTTGGTCGGCACGGTTCCGGTGACGGCGTCGTCGAGCGCGGTGCGGAAGGAGACGGCGTCGGCGAAGCGCTGGAACGGATCTTTCGCCATCGCGCGCAGCACGATCGGGTCGATCGCGCGGATCCGCTCGAGCTCCTTCTCGTCGTGGTCCTCGTCGTGCAGCTCGCTCGGCGGACGCGGGGTCTCGCTGACGTGCTGATAGGCCACGGCGACCGGAGACTCGCCGCGGAACGGCTGGCGGCCCGTGAGCATCTCGTACAGCACGACGCCCGCCGAGTACAGGTCCGCACGGGCGTCGACCTGCTCGCCCTTGGCCTGCTCCGGCGAGAAGTACGCGGCGGTGCCGATGATCTGCGTGGTCTCGGCGACGGTCGACGACGAATCCGAGACGGCGCGCGCGATCCCGAAGTCCATCACCTTCACCGCACCGGACGAGGTGATCATCACGTTGCCCGGCTTGATGTCGCGGTGCACCACCCCGGCGCGGTGCGAGTACTCGAGCGCCTCGAGGATCCCGTCCGCGTATCGGACGGCGTCGACGGTGCGCAGCGCTCCGCGGGCGATGACGTCCTTCAGCAGCTCGCCGTGCACGAGTTCCATGATGATGAACGGCACCGGTTCCGCGGCAGTGCCACCGGCCTCGGCCGAGGAGTCCTCCCCGGCGTCGAACACCCGCACGATCGACGGGTGCGACATCCGCGACGCGGCCTGCGCCTCCATGCGGAACCGGGTGCGGAACGCGGTGTCCCGCGCCAGCTCACGGTCGAGGATCTTGATCGCGATGTCCCGCCCGAGGGTCAGGTCATACCCCCGGTGCACATGGGCCATGCCGCCGCGGCCGATGAGGTCGTCGACGCGGTATCGACCGGCCATGATGCGCGTTGTCGTGGACACGGAAGACCCCCCTCGTTCCTCTGGTTCTGCGGCGGCGGCTGAGCGGGTCAGCCTAGGGCGTCGGTGGCGGTGACGTCGGTGCCGTGGCCGGCAGGATCGGATCCGACATCTGCGGTGACGCCGCAGTCTCGCGCTTGCTGTCCCCGCAGAGAGCGGTGTAGGTCGCGGTGACCTGGGCGCCGGGCTGATTGGCGATCGAGATCTCCGAGCTCAGCGTGTTCGCGTCGAACGACTTCGTCGATCCGGCTCCCGGGAACGTCGCGTTGGTGAGCGTCACGTTGTACCCGACGACGTTGCCGGTGCCGCTCGGGCACACGTACCCGGCCCAGTTCAGGGTGGCGTTGGCGCCCGCCTTCGCGGTGCCGGTCAGCGTCGGCGCCGAGGTCGGCGCGCCCACGGAGACCATGTCCGCGTACACGTTGAGCTGCACCGAGGTGCCCTTCGGGACGTTGCCGCCGGTCGGGTTGGTGCTGTACACGAGTCCGACGTGCGCCTGGTCGGGGGCGTGGTCGCCCGTGGTGCAGGTGCCGTCGAGCCCGGCGCCCTTCAGCGCGGCCACGGCGTCGTCGCAGTTCTTGCCGATGAGACCGAGCGTGCCGATCGCGACGCCCGTGGCGGTCGGCGTCGGCGTCTTCGTCGGAGTGCTCGGCGGCGTGGTCGATCCGCTCGTCGTGGTCTGGACCGGTCCCGGCTTCTGGTTCGACAGCAGCGCGAACAGGGTGCCGCCGAGCACGAGCACCAGCAGCACGATCAGGGCGATCAGCGGCCAGGTCCACGCGCTGCGCTTCTTCTTCGCCGGCGCCTCCTCGACGTCGGTCGGGATCTGCGCGGTGGCCGGCATGATGGTGGTCGCGCCCTGGGTGGCGCCCAGCAGCTGCGTCATGGCGTCGTCGCCGCGGACGGCTCCGGCGGCTCCGGCGATCCCCGCGACGCCGGCCACGACGGCCGGCACGGCGATGGCGGCCGAGTTCAGATCGCCGCGACGCAGCGCCTGCGCGGCGCGCGCGACGGTGGCCGCCGACGACGGCCGGTCCGCCGGCTTCTTCGCGATCATCGCCATGACCAGGTTCTGCACCGGCTGCGGGACGGTCGGCGGCAGGGCCGGCGGGGTGTCGTTGATCTGCGCCATCGCGATCGCGACCTGCGACTCGCCCGTGAACGGGCGCTTGCCGGCCAGGCATTCGTAAGCGACGATGCCCAGCGAGTAGATGTCGGTCGCGGGTGAGGCCGCGTGGCCGGACGCCTGCTCGGGCGACAGGTACTGCACCGTGCCCATGACCTGACCGGTCGCGGTCAGCGGCACCTGGTCGGCGATGCGGGCGATGCCGAAGTCGGTGATCTTCACGCGGCCGTCCGGCGTGATCAGCAGGTTGCCCGGCTTGATGTCGCGGTGCACCAGGCCGGCGGCGTGCGCGGCCTGCAGGGCGGAGGCCGTCTGCGCGACGATGTCAAGCGTCTTGTCGGCGCTCAGGGATCCCTCGCGTTCCAGGATCGTCGAGAGCGCCTCACCGGGCACGAGCTCCATGACGAGGTAGGCGGATCCGTTCTCCTCGCCGTAGTCGAAGACGCTGGCGATCCCCTCGTGGTTCACGAGGGCGGCGTGCCGGGCCTCGGCGCGGAAGCGCTCGAGGAAGCCCGGATCCCCCATGTACTCGTCCTTGAGGATCTTGATCGCGACCGTCCGTCCGATGACGTGATCGGTCGCCTCCCACACCTCGCCCATGCCACCGATCGCGATCCGCGAAAGCAGCTCGTAGCGACCGCCGAAATGCACTCCCTGCGTCGGCCTCATTTGTTCAGCACCGCCTCCATGACCTTTTTGGCAATCGGAGACGCGATCGCGTCCCCAGAACCGGTTTGACCTTTTCCGCCACCATCTTCGATGACCACCGCGACGGCGACCTCCGGGTTGGTGGCGGGAGCGAATCCGGTGAACCACAGCGTGTACGGGTTCGTGTCACCGTTCTCCGCAGTGCCCGTCTTACCGGCCACGTCGACCCCGTCTATTCTTGCACCCTGTGCCGCGCCGGTTGAGACCGACGCCTGCATGGCGGCGGTGAGCGCCTTGGCCTGGTCGGAGGTCATCGCCTGCCCGAACACGGAGGACTCGTACTGCTTCTGCACGGACAGATCGGCGCCGAGGATCTGGTCGACCATACGCGGGTTCATCACCTGGCCGCCGTTGGCGATCCCGGCCGACACCATCGCCATCTGCAGCGGTGTCGCGATGACCTTGCCCTGGCCGAAACCGGTCAGGGCGGTCTGCGCCGCGTCGAGGCCGGTCGGGTAGCTGGAGGGCGTGGAGGCCAGGGGCGTCGCGAAGCTCTTGTTGAAGCCGTACTTCTCCGCCATCGCGTGGATCTTGTCGTCGCCGAGCTGCGCGGCGAGCTCGGCCATCGGGATGTTGCAGCTGAGCCGGATCGCATCGGCGAGGGTCACGGTGGGGCCGTCACCGCACGTGCCGCCCCAGGCGTTGTGCACGGCGGTGGTCGTGCCGGGCAGGGTGAACGCGGCCGGGTTCGGGAACGTCGACTGCATCGTGAACGTGCCGGAGTCGAGCGCCGCCGAGGCGACCACGAGCTTGAACGTGGATCCCGGGGGGTTCAGGTTGCCCGCGATGCCGCGGTTGAAGAGGGGGTTCGTCGCCTGGGCCTGTAGGGCGTCGTATGCCGCGTTGGCCTTGTCGGCGTCGTGCACGGCGACGCTGTTCGTGTCGTATCCGGGGGTGGACACCATCGCCAGGATCCGGCCCGTCTTCGGCTCGATCGCGACGACCGCGCCCTGGTAGCCCTGCAGCGCGTCATAGGCGGCCTTCTGGACCTTCGGGTCGAGACTCAGCACGACGTTCGCGCCGCGCTGCGGCTGCCCCGAGATGATCCGCTCGATCGAGGACAGGAACTGCGAGCCGCCGGTGCCGCTCAGCTCGCTGTTCATCGCCTTCTCGATGCCGGTGGCGCTGCCCAGCACGGGGTTGTAGTAGCCCGTCACCGCCGACCACATCTGCGGATCCGTGTACACCCGCTGGAACGAGTACATGTCGTTCGACGGCACGGAGGAGGCGATGGGGGCGCCGCCCGCGATGATCGAGCCGCGCTGGATCTCGTAGCTGTCCAGCCGGGTGCGGGTGTTCGCGTCGTTCTGCGAGAGCGCATCGGCCTGCGCGACCTGGATCCAGCTCACCGAGCCGAACAGGGCGAGGAACATCACCAGCACGAGGATGCTGATGCGACGGAGTTCCTTGGTCATCCGATCACCACCCGGGGTTGACGGCGCACGCCGTCGGAGATCCGCAGCAGCAGTCCGACGATGAGCCAGTTGGCGACCAGGGAGGATCCTCCCGCGGCCAGGAACGGCGTGGTGAGGCCGGTGAGGGGGATCACGCGCGTGACGCCGCCGACCATGATGAACACCTGCAGCCCGAGCGTGAACGAGACGCCGACGGCGAGCAGCTTGCCGAAGTCGTCTTGACCGGCGACCCCGATCCGCAGCCCCCGGCTGACGAACACCAGATACAGGCAGAGCAGGGCGAACAGCCCGATCAGGCCGATCTCCTCGCCGAGGCTGGTGATGATGAAGTCGCTCTCGGCGAGCGGGGTGACCTGCGGGCGGCCCTGTCCGAGGCCGGTGCCGAGCAGGCCGCCGTGGGCGAGGCCGAAGATGCCCTGCACGAGCTGGTAGCTGCCGCCTGGCGCGTTGATGAGATGCGGGTCGAAGGCGTTGATCCAGGCGTCGAAGCGGCCCTGCACGTAGGTGAGGAACTGGGAGACGATCGCGACCCCGGCCGCGACCCCGACGACGCCGATCAGCACCCAGCTGGTCTTGCCCGTCGCGACGTAGAGCATCACGATGAACATGCCGAAGATCAGCACTCCCGTGCCGAGGTCGTGCTCGGCGACGATGATGCCGAGTGAGATCAGCCAGACGACGATCACCGGCCCGAGCTCGCGCATGCGCGGCCAGGTGATGCCGAGGAACCTCTTGCCGACGGAGGACAGGCTCTCCCGCGTGCGCACCAGATAGCCGGCGAAGAAGATCGCGAGGAAGATCTTCGCGAGCTCTCCGGGCTGGAACGCGAACACCCCGCCGATCGAGACCCAGACGTCGGCGTTCGCGTTCGCGATCCGCAGGCCCGGAACGAACGGGAGCAGGAGCAGGACGATGCCGGCCAGCCCCGACAGATAGGTGTACCGGTAGAGCACGCGATAGTTGCGCAGCAGGATCACCAGGGTGATCACGCCGGCGACCGAGATGGCGGTCCACACCAGCTGCTTGGTCGAGAACGCCGCCCAGCCGGTGAAGTGCTCGGCGATGTCGAGCCGGTAGATCTCGGCGATGCCGACACCCGTCAGCAGCGTCGCGATCGGGAGGACGAACGGATCCGCATCGCTCGCGACGAAGCGCAGCACGATGTGCAGGGCGAACACGAGCACGGCGAGCCCGCCGCCGATGGCGAGGATCACCGGATCGACGGTGTGCAGGGCGCCGAGCTGGACCAGCGTCAGGGCCGAACCGGAGATGATCACGGCGAACAGCAGCAGCCAGAACTCGCGATTGCGCTGGCTCTGCGGGCCGCGGATCCGGCGCAGCGCGCGCAGGACGCTCGTGTCGGCGTTCACGTCGGGGCTGGTGGTGGCGGTCACGGTGTCTTCCCCGTCGGGATCGAGGCGCGCAGCCGGTCGACGATGCCCTGCGCGTCCCCGAGGGAGCTGGCGCTGGTGGTGTTCTGCACGGTGGACTGGTAGAACACGGGCAGGTCGGTCACCTTGATGTCGGTGTCCTGGTAGACGTGCGACATCGAGAACGGCCCGAGATCCTGCTGGATCCCCTGGAAGATCGCGACGGTGTCGGTCTTCGAGTCGATGCCGACGAAGTAGCGGGTCTGGGTCCAGGCATAGCCGCCGATCAGGGCGGCCGCCATCAGGGCGATCACGACGATCAAGCCGGCGATCCAGCCGAACCGGCGGCGCACGGCCCGACGGTGGTCCTCCTCGATCAGCTCCTCGAGGTAATCCGCCGCGGGCTCGAAGTGGGTCGGCTCGTTCGCGGCCTGACGCACCGGGTGCAGCCAGCTGGGCCGCGCGGGGCGCGCGGCCGGGACGACGATGCCCTGCGGGTTGGCGGCGGCGCCGACGATCGTGGGTGTGCCGCTCACGAGCGGGTGCTGCCCGCCGACGTCGACGATCACGATCGTGACGTTGTCGGGTGCGCCGCCGTCGAGCGCGAACCTCAGCAGTCCGTCCGCGGTGCGGCCGGGAGCCATGCCCAGGCGCAGCGTCTTCAGCATGTGGGTCTCGTCGACCACGCCGGAAAGGCCGTCGGAGCAGAGCAGCCAGCGGTCGCCGGGCAGGGTCGGCATGACGAACATGTCGAGCTCGGGATCCGCATCCATGTCGCTGAGCACGCGCATGAGCACGGAACGGCGCGGGTGATAGCGCGCCTCCTCCGGCGTGATCCGGCCGGCGTCGACCAGGCGCTGCACGAACGTGTGGTCGGTGGTGATCTGGGTGAGGGTCTCGTCGCGGTAGAGATAGATGCGCGAGTCGCCGATGTGGCCGATCACGGCGTAGTCGTCGACCATGATGATCGCGTCGAGCGTGGTGCCGAGGCCCGCGAGCTCCGGGCGATCCTTCACGGCGCGGATCATGTCGCCGGCCGCGGTGGTGGCCGCCGCCTGCAGCGACGCCTGGGCGTCCATCGTGGAGGGGTAGCCGTGGTCGAGGTTCTCCAGGCGGTGCACGGCGAGGCTCGACGCGACGTCTCCGCCGGCGTGACCGCCCATGCCGTCGGCGACGACGAAGAGGTTCGCCCCGGCATAGCCGGAATCCTGGTTGTTGGAGCGGACCTTCCCGGTGTGGGAGATCGCGGCGCTCGAGCCCTCGAAGACCATGGCCGCCGGTTACGCCCGCAGCTCGAACGTCGTGGCGCCGACCTTGACGGCCGCGCCGATCGCGACGGCGACCGGCGCGCCCACGCGCTCGCCGCCGAGGAAAGTGCCGTTCGTGGAGTCGAGATCCTGGATCATCCACTGATCGCCCCAGAGCAGCAGGCGGGCGTGGTGGCTGGAGGTGTAGTCGTCGCGGATGACGAGACCCGACTCGCTGGAGCGGCCGATCGACATCGGCTCGGTGCCGAGCGGGATCTCGAGCCCGGCCTTGGGGCCGGAGGTGATCACGAGCTTGGACACCGTGGAGGTCGTCGCAGGGCCCCCCGGTTTGCTCTTCGGCGCGGGCTTGGGCTTGGTGGCGGCCGCCGGTGCGCTCGCCGCGGCGCTCGCCGCGGGGGTGGCCGCGGCCTGCGCCTCGGGCATCTTGCGCACGCGCACGCCGAACACATCGGCGCGCAGAGAGTAGACGACGGCGAACACGAAGAACCACATCAGCACGAGGAAGCCGATGCGCAGCAGGAGCAGCGTCAGCTCACTCATGACGAAGGCTCCGCACCGGGACGATCTGGAACGTGATGTCCGTGCGGCCGATCGTGATCACCATGTCGCCGGACAGCTGCGCCTCGCGCACCCGCTGCCCGTTCAGCTTGGTGCCGTTGGTGGATCCGAGGTCGCGCAGCATGGCGTGATCGCCGTCCCAGAGCACCTCGGCGTGCTTGCGGCTGGATCCGGCGTCGTTGATCGTGATGTCGGCGTCGCTGCCGCGGCCGATCACGGTGCGCGCCTGGGTCAGCGGGTGGCGGGTGCCGCCGGTGGTGAGGACGGCCTGCCAGGTGACCTTCGCGCGATCCTGCGCCGCGGCGGACTCGACGCGCACCGTGCCGGTGGCGAGGCGGTCATCGGCCTCGAGGGCGATGTTCAGCGGGCCGGAGAAGCTGTATCCCTGGGCGCGGGCGTGATCCTTGACCAGGCCGTGCAGCTCGTCGATGAGGGCGGGGCCGAGGCCGTGCATCGCGGTCGCGTCGTCGCCGCTCAGGTGCACGACGAACGTGCTCGGGACGATGATGCGGTCGCGGCTGACCACGGCGGCCTTCGTGTCGATCTCACGACGCAGCGCCGACGCGATCTCCACGGGCTGGATCCCGCTGCGGAAGGTCTTCGCGAACGCGCTGTTCACTGCGCGCTCGAGACCCTTCTCAAAGCTGTCTAGTAGTCCCACTGGGCTCCCATGGCTCTCCGATCGGTACGGCCATCGTAGCCACAAGGCCTGAATGATCCCCCGGCGGCGCGACATCCCCCACGCCATGACATCCCCTCCTGACGGCGAGACTGCAACTGCGCGGCGAGAATGCAGCAACATGCCGCTGTCTCGCCGCCCAGTTGCAGTCTCACGGTCTGCTGTGTGGTCTTGGCGGGGTGTCGCCATCCGGGTGGCCGGCGGTTCGGAGTCGCGGCGGGAGCGTGATATTCTCGGGAGGTTGGTTCGTCAGGATCGACATGCGCGAGTGGCGGAATAGGTAGACGCGCTGGCTTCAGGTGCCAGTGCCGGCAACGGCGTGGGGGTTCAAGTCCCCCCTCGCGCACAGCAGGAAAGAACCCCTGATCCGGAGTGTGAAGCTCCGGATCAGGGGTTCTTCGTTTGTTCACGAGTGGGCGTGGTCTCAGTGCGCGCGGCATCGCAGGCGAGCAGACTGGGAGCGATGACCGGGCACAGTGCGGGTGCGGGGTTCGCGGCACGCGGATCCACAGCCCTCGCGCGCCCGGCCCTCGAGGCGATGACGACGCCGCTCCCGTCGCTACCCGCCGCAGATCGGCCCTCCGCGGTTCTCGCGGAGGCTTTCGCCGCCGGGAACGGGCTGTTCGCCGTCACGGGTCCTTCAGGGGCGGGCAAGAGCACCTGGGTGCGCCAGCTGGTCGATGAGGCCCTGCGGCCGGGCGCCGTGCGATGGCGAACCGTCGCCGTCGTCGCCGACCGGGAGCGGATCACCACCCCGTACTACGTGGCCGGCCAGCTGCTGCGCGCCGCGGGGATCCGCACCGGGGTCGATCAGGACACCGCCGCGCTGTTTGCAGAGTCCGGTTCGGCCACCCTGCTCGGCGTCGGCGGGCGGCTGCACACGGCGCTCAGCCGCGGACTCTCCTCGCGGCGACGACTGCTGCTGGTGATCGATGACGCCCAGTGGATCGATGACGACTCGGTGCGGGTGCTGCGCCTCGTCCTCGGCTCTCTCGCCCGCACTGGGGCCGTGGCCCTGCTGGTGGGGAGGGATCCGGCGACCACCGGCCTCGTCGACACCGTCGTCGCGGTCGAGCCCCGGGTGTGGCACGTGCATCGGCGCCTGCGCGTCGAGGCCCTGGATGCGGCCGGGGTGCGTCGCTACATCTCGATCGTGCACGGGCTCGAGGTCTCCCTCGATCTCGCCGAGCGGATCCGCCGGGTCTCGGGCGGTATCCCCCTGCTCACGGATCAGGTCGTCGCCGGGATCGCGCCGATTCTGGCCGCCCGCGACGGCGGGGGATCCGAGCGGCCGGCGCGCTTCGATGAGGACGTCACCGATGCCGACATCGCGCGCGGATTCACGCAGATCAATCCGTTCGGCGAGCTGGGCGTCGATCAGCCTGCGCCCGTGCGCGCGCTCGTCGAGATCGCGGCCGTGCTCGGCAGCCCGTTGCGCGAGGCCGAGCTCGAGCGTTGCGCCGCGATCCTCGGGGATGCACTCGATCTCGCCGGGGCCGTCGCGGACGGTCTTCTGAGCACCAGGGATCCGGCACCGCTCGCCGACGCCGCCGAGCGGGAGTGGATGGTGTTCCACGATCTCTACGCCGCCGATGTCGTCGCCCATCTCGACGACGAACGGCGCGCGCGGATCCTCGCCGCCGGGGCGTCGGCCGTGCCCGGTACCGATGAGAGCGGACGCCACCGGGCGCTCATGTGGCGGATGGACGCCGCGATCCTGCGGGCGGAACCGCTCCAGGGCGAGCTGCGCAGCCAGTTCGATGCCGCGGTCGAGGAGAGCACCCGCATCCGGCGCGTGGACCACGTCTTCGCGCTGGCGCGGAGGGGAATCGAGCTCGCCCGGCCCACGGATCCTGACCTGGTCGGAGAGCTGGTGGTCGGCCTGTACTGCGCCGCGCTGGCGCTGTCGGCCCTTCCGCGCATGATCGAGTGGCTGCCCGACCTCGAGAAGGCCCGCTCCGGCCTGCTCCGCGATCTCGCGTTGCTGCACGTCCGCGAGTTCCGCGGCGACTATGCCGGGGCCCGTGCCGGCGCGGACGATCTGCTGGCGCGGGTGCCGCGCTTTCCGGATGGCCTCCCGCAGACCTCGGACGATGTCGCGGAGGTCGCGGGGATGCTCGAGGAGGAGGCTCTCGGCGGGCTCATCATCCGCCTGCAGGTCCTGCTCGTGCTCGGGATCATGGCGCCGCAGGTGCAGCGGGGCGACTTCGGCATGGAGCGGTTCGCCGAGGCCCGGGCGGGGGCGGAGTGGATCATCGCGGTGCAGCACGCGGATCCGGACGCGTGGCGAGAGGCCTGGAGCCGCCTGGATCGTCGGTTCGAAGGGCTTCCCAGCGCCCATGACGTGCTGATGCGGTCGATCGGGATGCAGGTCTTCGGGCTCAGCGCGATCGGGCCCGCAGAGCGGATGCCGATCGAGATCGCCGCGCTCAGTCGAGCGATCGCGATCGCGCCGCGCCGGTCGGCGACGCTCTTCGACGCCCTGGTGATCCGGGCCGGCATTTTCTCCGCGATCGGATACATCGGGATGGCGGCGGACGATCTCGCGGTGTGCATGGACATGCTGCGCACCGGGACCGCCGGCTGGGGCACCGGCACTTCGCGCGCCCTGCACATCTACTGCCGTCATCTGCTCGGAGACATCGCCGAGGTCACGGATGCTCTCGCCGAGGCCGCGGTGACCATGCTCGACGACATGGATGCCGTGAGTCGCCCCGTCCTGTGTGCGTTGCGCGCCATCCGTTCCGCCGAGCTGGGCGACGAAGCCGCGTTGGACGCCGTGGCGCAGTTCGGCCAACGCGGGTACGACCCCGTCGGAGGCGAGTTCGAGCTCCTCGCCCACATCGCTCTGGCCCGATTCCACCGGGATCCGCAGGCACAGCTCGCGGTGTTCGATCCTGACGGCCCGCTCGCCGGCCGACTGCTGCGCGGCCAGAATCTCTACGCGTTCAAGGTCGACGCGCTGGCCGCGCTGGGCCGAGCGGAGGAGGCGGATCGCGAACTCGCGCGGCTCAAGGCCCTGCCGGCGCCCGGGTTCCAGCCGGTGTACATGTCGATCGACTGGCTGGAGGGGCGGGTCCATGAGGCGTTCGGGCTGACCGGGCCGGCCCTGCGCGCCTACCGCGCGGCGGCCGATCCGGACGGACCGGGGGAGCGCCTGCCCGGGGTGCTCGCCCAGGCCGAACTGGACGCAGGACGACTCACGCTGGCGACCGGCGGAGGGCGACAGCGGGCACGGCGCCATCTGCGTGCCGCACAGCAGGCGTTCTTGCGGATGTCGCGGCCGGTCGCGGCTGCGGAGGCGACGGCGCTCCTGGACAGCGCGCGCCCGCCGGTTTCGACCGGGAAGGCCACGGCACGCGCCCGCGAGCAACGCGCGATGACGGGCCTCGAGCCGCTCACCGCGAGGGAGCGCGAGGTCGCCGCCCTCGCGGCACGCGGGCATACGAACGCCGAGATCGCCGAGGTCCTGAGCGTCGGCGTCAAGGCGGTCGCATTCCATATGGGGAATGTGCTGCGCAAGCTCGGTCTCACCTCTCGCCGCCAGTTGCGCGCGACCCTGCCGCCTCCGGAGCGGGCACGGCGCGACGGCGACGGCGCGCAGGATCCGTGGACGTCGCTCACCCGACGCGAGCGGCAGATCGCTGAGCTCGCGGCGCGAGAGCTCACCGACGCGGAGATCGCGGATGAGCTCGGGCTCAGTCCGAGAACGGTCGGCGGCCACATGGGGCGCATCCTCGCAAAGCTCGGCGTGCGTTCGCGGCGCGAGCTCGGCGACCGAGATCGGCCCGCGGCGCACGGAAACGAGTAGTTGCTACCAGATTTCCGCGCTCGCCCTCGGCGCGGGCCTGCGCCGATCTACCGTGGACTGTCACCCTTCGATACCCGCGAACGGGTGGCACTGCATGACACGTGTGCGCTGGGGATGCGCCGCGGTGCCGAACGGCCAGAGCGTCGACAGCACCGTCAGTTCGAGGCCCGGTTCCGTCGGAACCGGGCCTCGATCGCGTTCGTCCGCGTTCGTCGTCGGCGCTCGGCCCTGGATCCGCGTGCCGCTAAGGTGGCGGCAGACGCCGCGACGGCGCGAATCGGAGGAGACGCCGTGGTTCCTGATGAGTCCGCACCCGCATCCCCGACACCGGCAGCGGGGTCCCCGGCCCGTGACCTCGCGCGTCGCGTGATCTCCCGGCAGGGCACGCCGATCCGCATCGTGCTGGGGCTCGCGATCACGGCGGTCGGCGTCGTGTTCCTCCTGGTGTCGATGACCGTGCAGACCATCGCACTCATCACCGGGATCGGGATCCTCCTGGTCGGCGCTGCGGTGCTGCTCGGCGGCGCCGGGCGGAACGAGCCGGACGGATCCCGGGCGGGTTCCGTCGCGCGGATCGTCGTACGGATCCTCGGCGTCCTCCTCGTCCTGCTCGGGGCGGGCATGGCGCTGTGGCCCGCCGCGGGGGCGCCCCTGCTCTCCCTGCTTCTCACGATCGCGCTGGTCGCATTCGCTCTGACGACCGCCGTGCGGGCCTTCCGGCCGGGCGTCGACCAGCGCATCACGGGGATCATCGCAGCGGTCGCGACGCTCGCCGTCGCTGCGATCACCGTGTTCTGGCCGGTACTGACCCTCGTGGTGTTCCGGCTCGGCGTCGGGGCGTGGTTCGTGTTCGTCGGACTGCAGCTGCTCGTGCGCGCGCTCGTGCGGCGCTCCCCCGCTCACCACTCCCCCGCCGACAGCACGCCCGGCCGGCGCTCCGGAATGCGCTGGCTGCGCACGATCGGCGCGAGCATCGCGCTCGTGCTGGCCGTCGCGCTCGCCGCGGGCAGTGGATCCCTCCTCGGCGGCGCCCCGCTGCCGCTGCCGGACGCGTTCTACACGCCGCCCGCGCAGGTGCCGTCGACGCCGGGCACGATGATCCGCTCGGAGCCGCTCACGGTCGGCGTTCCGGAAGGGGCGAAGGCGTGGCGGATCCTGTACACGACGACGAATCCGGACGGGACCCCGGCGGTCTCGAGCGGCACCGTGCTCGCGCCGGCGGATCCCGGTCCGGATCCGCTCCCGCTGCTCACCGTCGCGCATGGCACGGTCGGGGTCGTGCCGGGCTGCGCGCCGTCGCTCAGCGCCGCGCCGTTCGCCGACGGGGCGGGCACCGCGATGGCCGACATGGTGACCAAGCACGGCTGGGTCGCCGTCACCTCCGACTACATCGGGCTCGGCACCAAGGGACCGCACCCCTATCTCGTCGGCGACGCGGAGGCCCGCAACGTGTGGGACGCCTCGCGTGCCGTGCTCGCATCCGGTCCGGTCAAGGTCTCGACCGACACCGTGATCTGGGGGCATTCGCAGGGTGGTCAGGGATCGCTCTGGACCGGGCAGATCGCCGCATCGTACGCGCCCGAGTTCACTGTCAAGGGTGTCGCAGCGTTCGCGCCCGCCGCCGATCTCTACGGGCTCGCCGAGGCGATCAAGACCGAGACCGCGGGTAAGACGGTGTCGGCTTACATCGCCGCGACCTGGGACAAGGTGTTCCCCGACCTCCAGGTCGCCGCCCACCTGACACCGGGCTCGGCCGGACCCGTGAACCGGATCGGGGGCCTCTGCTTCAACGGCCACGACGGTCTCGCGGCGATCCTGCGCGGCAGCCAGGTGCCGAACCAGATCTTCCCGGACGCGATGATGAGCGGCCCGTTCGGCGACGAGCTCAAGGCGCAGGAGCCCACCGGCCCCTTCCCCGCACCCGTGCTCATCGCGCAGGGGCTGGCGGATCCGCTCGTGAAGCCCGCGATCCAGCACGGCTGGGTGCAGGCGCGCTGCGCCGCGGGCGTGCCGATCGACTACCGCACCTACCCCGGTCTCGGTCACGTGGAACTCGTCGGCCCCGATTCTCCGCTCACCCCGCAGCTCGAGCAGTGGACGCTGGATCGCTGGAGCGGCGCGCCGGCGACGCCGGACTGCGACCACCTGCCGGGCTGACGCGAGGGCTGGGGCACGCGCCCTGCGTCGCATCTCCCCATCCGTGCGTGCAGGAAAGCTTGCAATGCTGTAATATTGCAGGGTTGCAAACTTCGTGCGGTGCCGCTGCCCGTGTCGATCGATGACGTCCGCGGGCGGGACTCGCACCGCCACCCCGTCTTCTCCCCCGGAAGGACCTGGATGTCCACCGCTACAGACACCATCGACACGATCGAGCACCTCGAGCCGGTCGTCGCACCGGCGTCGACGCCGATCATGACGCACAAGCAGATCATGCTCGTGATCTACGGCCTGATGAGCGGCATGTTCCTGTCGTCGCTCGCGCAGACCGTCTTCGGCACCGCGATCCGCACGATCGGCGACGACCTGCACGGCCTCGACCAGCAGGCCTGGGTCACCACGGCGTTCCTCATCACCTCGACCATCGCCGTGCCGATCTACGGCAAGCTGTCCGACATCTTCGGCCGCCGACCGCTGTTCATCCTCGGCATCGTGATCTTCATCCTGGGATCCACGCTGTCCGCGTTCTCCACGTCGATGATGATGCTGGCCGCGTTCCGCGCGCTGCAGGGCATCGGCGCCGGCGCGCTGATGGCGTTGCCGCTCGCCGTGATGGGCGACATCCTCGCTCCGCGCGAGCGCGCGAAGTACCAGGGCTACTTCTTCGCCGTGTTCGGCATCGCGACCGTGATCGGCCCGCTCGTGGGCGGCCTGTTCGCCGGCGCGAAGCAGATCCTGTGGATCGACGGATGGCGCTGGTGCTTCCTGATCAACATCCCGCTGGGCCTGTTCGCCCTGTTCATGGTGGTCACCTTCCTGCACCTGCCCAAGGTCGCGGGGCACAAGGGCCCCCGGATCGACTGGTGGGGTGCCGCCGCGGTCATCGTCGCGCTCGTGCCGCTGCTCATCGTCGTCGAGCAGGGCCGCACCTGGGGCTGGGCCTCGACCGCGTCGATTGCCTGCTACGTCCTCGGCGGCGTCGGCCTGGTCGCCTTCATCGTGATCGAGACGCTCATGAAGGATGACGCCATCATCCCGCTGAAGCTGTTCCGCTCCGGCACCTTCTCCATGGCCACCGTGCTCGGCTTCCTGGTGGGCTTCGCGATGTTCGGTGCCATGATGACGATCCCGCTGTACATGCAGATCGTCCTCGGCATGAACCCGACCGAGTCGGGCCTGTCGATGCTGCCGCTCATCATCGGCCTCATCATCGCCTCCCTGGTCTCCGGCCAGCTCACGGCGCGCACCGGGAAGTACCGCATCTTCCCCGTGCTCGGCACGCTGTTCACGGCGGTCGGCTTCCTCTCGCTCACCCTCATCCGGTACGAGACGCCGCTGTGGCAGATCTTCGCCGGCATGTTCGTGCTGGGTCTGGGCCTGGGCCAGCTCATGCAGCCGCTCACGCTCGCGAGCCAGAACTCGGTCGCCCCGCACGAGATGGGCGTCGCGTCGAGTGCGGCCACGTTCTTCCGCCAGATCGGCGGAACCCTGGGTACGGCCGTGATGCTCTCTGTGCTGTTCTCGATGCTGCCGGCCAACATCGTGCACGCCACCGAGGACACCGAGACACTGACCTCCGGCCTCGACGCGGCGCTGGATCCCGCCGTCGCGAGCAAGGCGGAGAATGCCGCGATCATGAAGAAGATGTGGACGCCGATCGTCGCTCCGATCCAGAAGAGCATTCAGGATCAGCTTGATGCGGGCGTGGCAGCCGGCGACGCGCAGGCGAACGCCGGCCTCGGATCGGCGGCGCACGCGGCCGTGCTGAAGGCGGTCGCCGAGAAGGCGCACGCCACGGTGCAGGGCGAGACGGTCGCCGTGGACTGGTCCGACAAGGATCAGCGCGCCTACTGGGTCGGCACGCTGGTGCCGACGCTGCAGGACGAGATGAAGAAGAAGGAGTCGGGATCCGCTGACGCGTCGTCGAGCGCCGTCAACGACACCTCCTTCCTCACCGGATCCGACCCGCACCTGTCGAAGCCGTTCATGTCGGGCTTCATCCAGTCGATCGTGATCCTGTACTGGGTCGGTTTCGCCGTGATCCTGCTTGCCTTCGTGCTGACCTGGTTCTTCACGGTGCCGCCGCTGCGCGCCCGCTCCGCACTGCAGGAGCAGGCCGACAAGGCCGGCGTGACCGAGACCGGAAGCATCAGGACCCACCAGGCCTGAGATCGGCCGGGGCGGGGATTCCCGCCCCGGCCCTCGAGGAGTACGAGATGACGAACATCGACGAGGTCTCCGCGGCGGATCCGCATGCCGAGGCCTGCGGGCGCCGCGAGCGCAAGAAGCAGCAGACCCGGCAGGCTCTGCACGAGGCCGCGCTGCGGCTGGTGGACGAGAACGGCCTCGACGGCACCACGGTCGAGCAGATCTGCGCGGCGGTGGACGTCTCGCCGCGCACGTTCTTCAACTACTTCCCGTCCAAGGCCGCCGCGGCCCTCGATCTGCCGGGTTCGGCGATCTCGCCGGAGGGCGCCGACGCGTTCCGCGCGGCCGACGGCGAGCTGGTGCCGGCGGTGTGCGAACTGATCGGCGCATCGATGGAGGACGCGCAGCACCGCAAGCGCATGAAGTCGCTGGTGGTGCGCCGGCCCGAGCTGATGCCCGCTTTCGCCCACTGGATGGGAAGCGTGCGCGAGCAGTACTACTCCCTCGCCCGCGAGCGCGCGGACGACGCGGAGGCCCTGGCCGCGGTGTCGCTCGCGATGGCGGCACTCAGCATGATCCTGCACGACGGATCCGCCGGAGGGGAACGTCCGGGCGCGGCACGCCTGCTGGAGGGCGTGGAGCAGCTGGTCGCCGCGCGGACGGCCGTGCTCGCCTCGTCCGCCCCGCCCGCGTGACGATCGCGCAGAATCCAGCAACTTCATAGCAACACTGCGCTTACGCAACCTTTCCCGTCGTGTAATGTTGCAGGGCTGCAACATTCTTTGCCGCCAACGTCGGCGCTCGGATCCGACGGGTGTCGTGACGAGCGTGACGTCCGGAACCACCCTGAAGGGCCGTCATGTCCACCGCAACCATCACCACGGGGACCACCCGCGCTGCACGCAAGCAGAGCGCCCCGATCATGACGCACAGGCAGATCCTGCTCGTCATCTACGGCCTCATGGCCGGCATGTTCCTCTCGTCGCTGGACCAGACGATCGTCGGCACGGCGATCCGCACCATCGGCGATGACCTGCACGGCCTCGACCAGCAGGCGTGGGTGACCACGGCCTACATGATCACGTCGACGATCTCTGTGCCGATCTACGGCAAGCTCAGCGACATCTTCGGCCGCCGCCCGCTGTTCATCTTCGGCATCTCGGTGTTCATCCTCGGATCCGTGCTGTCGACGTTCTCGACCTCGATGGTGATGCTCGCCGGCTTCCGCGCCTTCCAGGGCATCGGCGCCGGTGCGCTGATGTCGCTGCCGCTCGCGATCATGGCCGACATCCTCGCCCCGCGCGAGCGCGCCAAGTACCAGGGCTACTTCTTCGCCGTCTTCGGCATCTCCTCCCTGATCGGCCCGCTGGTGGGCGGGCTGTTCGCCGGCGCGAACGAGATCCTCTGGATCTCCGGCTGGCGCTGGGTCTTCCTGATCAACCTTCCGGTCGGCCTCATCGCGCTCGGCATGGTCATCGCCTTCCTGCACCTGCCGAAGGTCGCCAAGCACACGAATCCGCGGATCGACTGGTGGGGTGCGACGGCCGTGATCGTGGCGCTGGTGCCGCTGCTGCTCGTCGCCGAACAGGGCCGCGAATGGGGCTGGGGCTCGGCCGCAGCGATCACCTGCTACGTCATCGGAGGCCTCGGCGCGATCGGGTTCATCCTCATCGAGATCGCGATGAAAGATGACGCGATCATCCCGATCCGGCTGTTCCACTCCAACACGTTCTCGATGGCGACCGTCATCGGCGTGCTCGTCGGCTTCGGCATGTTCGGCGCCATGATGACGATCCCGCTGTACATGCAGATCGTCGCGGGCCTCACCCCGACCGAGTCGGGCTTCGCGATGCTGCCGATGGTCATCGGCCTGATGACGTCGTCGATGGCGAGCGGCCAGATCACCTCGAGGACCGGCCGATACGGCATCTTCCCGCGCACCGGCACGATCTTCACCGCCGCGGGCTTCCTGCTGCTCACCTTCGTGTCGTCGAGCACCCCGATCTGGTTCATGATGATCGGAATGTTCGTCGTGGGTCTCGGCCTCGGTCAGCTCATGCAGTCGCTCACGATGGCGAGTCAGAACGCGGTCGCCGCGCCCGACATGGGCGTCGCGACGAGCGCCGCCCAGTTCTTCCGCCAGATCGGTGGAACGCTGGGCACCGCGATCATGCTCTCGGTGCTGTTCACCCTGCTGCCGCTGAACATCACGCAGAGCATGGCCGACAAGCCGACGCTGACCTCCGCGCTGAACGCCGCGCTCGACCCCGCCGTCGCGGGCAAGGCGCACAACAAGGCCGTCATGAAGCAGCTGTGGAACCCGATCGTGGGGCCGCTGCAGACGAACATCCAGAGCGGGCTCGACAAGGGCGTGACCACGGCCAAGGCCGCCGCCGACAAGGCCGTGACCGACGCGGTGACCGCAGGTGTGAACCAGGCCGTCGCCGCAGGTCAGGTCCCGGCCGCCGCCGCGCAGACCGTGATCGACCAGAAGGTGGCGGAGGCGCTTCCCGGCGCCGAGGCCAAGGCGCTGCAGGCCGTCGCCGACGGCGCGCACGCCACGGTCACGAACGGCTCGGTCGCCGTGGACTGGTCCAACCAGTCCCAGCGCACCTACTGGGTGGACAAGCTCGTGCCGGACATCACCAAGCAGCTCGACAACGCATCGTCCAAGGCATCGAGCGGTTCCAGCAGCTCCGTCAGCGACACGTCGTTCCTGAACGGCGCGGATCCGGCCCTCACGAAGCCGTTCATGGTCGGCTTCACCAAGGCGATCGACGTCATCTACTGGGTCGGCTTCGGCGTGCTGATGCTCGCGTTCGTGCTGAGCCTGTTCTTCAAGGCGCCGCCGCTGCGCACCCGCTCGGCCCTGCAGGAGCAGGCCGACGATGCCGGTGTCAGCGAGACCGGCACCATCAGGACGCAGCAGGCCTGAGCGCGTTGCCGGGGCGGGACGCTTCCCGCCCCGGCAGCCGCACAGCCTCTGTGAGGAGACATGATGAGCATCGATGACAGCGTGCGCGACCCGGGTCGCGAGAGTGCCGGCGAGGGCCGGCGCGAGCGCAAGAAACTGCAGACCAGAGTGGCGCTGCACGAAGCCGCGATGCGGCTCGTGGAGGAGCAGGGCCTCGATCGCGCCACGATCGAGCAGATCTGCGAGGCGGTGGACGTCTCTCCCCGCACCTTCTTCAACTACTTCCCGTCCAAGGCCGCGGCGGCGCTGAACCTGCCCGAGCACGGTGTCGCCGCCGACGTGATCGAACGGTTCCTTGCCGCGCAGGGCGAGATCGTGCCCGCGCTGTGCGAGCTGGTCGGCTCGTCGATGGACGACGGCATGGACCGGCATCGGATCAAGGAGCTGCTCATGAAGCGGCCGGAGCTGCTGCCCGCGTTCTCGCAGTGGATGGGATCGGTGCGTGAGCAGTTCATCGAACTCGCCGAGCGCCGCACAGCGGATCACGACCAGGCGGTCAGTGCCGTGTCTCTCGTGCTCGCCGCGATGAACGTGCTCGTGCACGCGCGCACGACTCCGGATCGGCCGGGAGCGGAGCGCCTGCTGGTGGCGGTCGACGGCCTGGTCGCGGTGCGCGGCGTCCGGATGACGAGCGCCGCGCCTACGCTGGACGAGTGACGCACTCCCCCGACCCTCTCGCCGCGATCGCCTGGCCGCTGCGCACAGAACGTCTGACGGTGCGCCGCGCGACTCCGGCGGACGCGGACGTCATCTGGCCGTACCGCCGGATCGAGGACGTGAACCGCTGGCTCGGCGCCGCCCCGCAGGATCTCGACGCGTTCCGCACGTACTTCACGGACGAGGAGCGCCAGGCGGTCTCGCTGATCGTGGAGCGCGGATCCGTCGTGATCGGCGACGTCATGCTGCGCGTCGAGGACGCGTGGTCGCAGGCCGAGGTGCGCGCACAGGCGCAGGCCGTACAGGCGGAATTGGGCTGGGTGATGGATCCGGCCCATCACGGCCGGGGCTACGCGACCGAAGCCGTGCGCGCCGTGATCGCCGCGTGCTTCGAGCAGCTGGGGCTGCGCCGGGTGAGCGCCGGCTGCTTCGCGGCGAACGAGCCGTCCTGGCGCATGATGGAGCGTCTCGGGATGCATCGCGAGGAGTACAGCCGCGCCACCGCGCTGCACCGCAGCGGCGAATGGATGGACGGCATGGCCTACGGCCTGCTCGCCGACGACTGGCGCGTCGCCCAGGACGGGTGACGGATCCTCAGATCACCCGCCGCTCGCCCTGGACATCGCTGCCATCGGAGTCCTAGGGTTTGAAGCACGCACGTCGTCACGGCAGCTCCCGCCTGAAGTCCCCAGCGAAGGGCGGAAGGTCGTCCCCAAGACCGGCGGCCAGTACGTGCATTGGCCCCCTCGGAGCATCCAGTCCCCAATGGATCCCCCGAGGGGGTCGCCCTCCCCGGTATTCCGATGTACTGAGATGTTAGACCTCTTTCCATGACTTTGTCCCCCTTTTGGGGGACAAAGTGGGAAAACGTGCGTTATGCTGATCTCAGACGCACCCTCCGGTCGTCATCTGGACCCCCATCGCTCCCCCCGCGGTGGGGGTCCGTCCAATTTTCCCGCGAGATTCCGCGGATCCGGCCACCGAAGCGGCGCCCGCAGGGGCCGAAACGCGAACTCACGTCGTGCAACGTTTGTGTCACCATGTCTCACGAGGTGTTGCCAACAGGCCACTCTCGGCTAACGTTGGCAAAGTCGACGCGTTTGCGCCGACGTAAGCCCAAGCAAGAAGGCAGTACATGACTCAGGGCACGGTTAAGTGGTTCAACTCGGAGAAGGGCTTCGGCTTCATCTCCCCCGATGACGGTGGGGCTGACGTGTTCGCGCACTACTCCGCCATTACCTCGTCCGGTTACCGCTCACTCGACGAGAACCAGCGCGTCGAGTTCGATGTGGCACAGGGCCCCAAGGGCCTGCAGGCCGAGAACATCCGTCCGCTCTGAGCGACACGGACTTCTGACTCCCCCGGGGCTTCGGCTCCGGGGGAGTTCTCTTTTGCCCTGAGGCTCTCGAAGAGGTCAGCCCCGCGGCAGCAGGATCCCGAGCAGCTCCTCGGTCGTGGACGCCACGGCGACGGATCCGTCCGACTCCCCCGGCTCGCCGAATCCCCACGTGACGAAGATCACCGGGACGCCGAGCGGCTCCGCGCCCTCGATGTCGTGCAGGCGGTCGCCGATGAGCACGGGTCGGCTGACATCCACGCCCGCCCCGGACAGCCGATCCAGCGCGCGGCGCAGCACCGCCTCCTTGCCGTCGTGCAGCCCTGCGGCGTCCGGCAGAGCGCCCGCGACGATCACGAAGTCGTCGAGGAGCGAGTAGTGCTCCAGGATCGCGAGCACCTGGTTCTCCGGCTTCGAGCTCGCCGTGGCCTGCGGGATCCCTGCGGCCTTCACGGCCCTCAGCGCCTCGACGACGCCGGGATAGATCCGCACGCTCGCGGCGTAGCCGTCACGGGCGGCGAGCTCACGGTACCGCCGCACGGCGATATGCGCGTCCTCCGCCGACATGCCGCCGCGCTCGCGGAACGACTCGAACATCGGCGGCCCGATCCACTGCGACAGTTCGGCGACAGGCGGTGCGGGCAGGCCGAATGAGTCGAACACTTCGGCGAGGCGAGGCAGGATCCCTGCGGAGGCATCCGCGATCGTGCCGTCCACATCCCACAGGACACAGGTGTAGGGGGGAACGCGCATGCTCCCAGCCTAGGACCGCCGCGAGTGTGCGCTGAACCTCCGCCGCAGTCACGGGAGATCCCTGAAGCCGTCGGATTGCTGAAGCCGTCGGATTGCGCTGAAACCTGCAGTTTTATATGCATTTATGGGGTACTTTCTAACCGTGGTTAGGAGTAGTCTCAGGACATGGCCACGAAGCTACTGACCTCCGACCCCCGGCCCGGACTGCGCGCACATCAGGATTCCATCCTGTTGTCGTTCCCGGAGCTGGTCTCGCATCTGCGGGACATTCTGGGCGTGAAGCTGGTCGCTTACATCGGCGGCGTGAAGTCGGCGCGCCAGGTGTCTACCTGGGCAGACGGCGACGGCGAACCCGGTGTGGCCGATCGGGAGCGGCTGCGGCACGCGTTCCACGCCGCGTCCCTGCTGCGGGAGCGTTACGACGTCACCACGGTGCAGTCCTGGTTCAAGGGCATCAACCCGACACTGAACGATGAGGCGCCGGCGCAGCTGCTGCGCGAGGGCGACCCGGTTACTGGACCGCGTGCGGTGATTGCCGCCGCGAAGGCCTTCGCCTACATCGGATGATCGACGCGCACACCATCCGCGTGTCCTACACGTGGGTCGTCACTCAGGATCTGCCCGAGTTGGAGCTCACAGGTGACCCTGGCGAGGTGTGGCACGTCGGATTCGAGCCGGATCCGTGGGGGTGGGCGCCTTGGCATTACGCCAACGACTCCGGGCTGTTCGACGGACGCTGGGACGATCAGCTCGGCGAGTTCCGCACGCTGTACACCGCCGACAGCCTGCTCGGCTGCTTCCTTGAGCTGCTCGCCCGGTTTCGTCCCAGCGAACGGGTGCAGGCGGCCCTCGACGAGATTGTGGACGACGACGGCAGCGTCGGCCAGTACCCGGAGGCGCCGCAGGGAGGCGTCGGGTACCGATGGCTGGAGGATCGGCTTTACGGCCGCGCCCGGCAGGCCGGTCGGTACTGCGCCATCACCCACTCCCGCACCCTCGGTGCACTCAGCAAGTCCTATCCGCTGGGCCGCCACGGACTGACCCCACGCGACGTCGACGCCGCGCTGCTCAAAGACGCCCGCGATCGTGATTTCACTCGGTCGGTCGCGCGCTGGCTGCACGACCTGCACGATGGCGGCAGCCCGCTGGTCGACGGCGTCCAGTTCGCGTCCCGACACGGCGACGAGCTGCGGATGTGGGCGGTGTTTGAGCGTGCGGACTCCTCCTACCGCAGCTCCCACCTTGAACCGCTCAGCGAGCCCGTCCGCGTGACGCCGGATACCCCGGAGCTGTTGGAGGCATTCGAGCGGTTCGGGCTTCACTGGCACGAGGCCTGAGGATCACATTCGAGCCCGGGGCGCTCATCGACTCGACCCCCGTGCCGTGCGGGAAGCCCCGACCTCGGCGACGAGAACCCGAGGTTCGGGAAACTCGGGTGGATCCGGCAATGGGTCGAGTCCGTGTTCGACGCAAAAGGACTCACTCATCTACGGGAAGTCGACGATCGCGAGGTTGAGCGGGAGTTCGCGGGTCCGCGACTCCGACTTCGACAGCTTGCCCTGCAGGAACGTGCCCGACAGATAGCTGTCCGCATCGGCGATCGACTGCGGATCCACCTGGCCGTCGTAGTGGAAGCCCTTGAGCTCATACGGCAGCGAATCTGCCTCGAGGAGGCTCGGGCCGTCCATCAGCTGGAAGTGCAGATGGGACGCGTTGGCGTTGCCGGTGTTGCCGAGCTTGCCGATCACCTGACCCTCGGTCACCTTGTCGCCGGCCTTCACGGTGAGCGATCCGGAGATCATGTGGGCGTACATCGCGTACACGCCGCTGCCCAGATCCAGCACCACGTGGTTGCCGTCGACGTTCTCGACCGTCAGCTTCGCCGCCAATGCCGGATCGCTGGCCGGCAGGACGCCGGGCGCGTTCGCTTCCATGCCGTCGAGGACGGACACCACCGTGGCGTCGGCGACCGCGAGGATCTCGCTGCCGTAGTCGACATAGCTCTTGTTGCTCGTCTTGTCGCCCGAGTAGAACTCACCCTGGTCATTGGTGCGCTTCCAGTCGATCGCGAACCGCTGACTGTTGTTCAGCTTGCCGTTGACCGACATCACGGAGCTGCGGTGCGGGAAGCCCGGTTCGCAGCAGCCGTTGAGGGCGATCCAGTTGTCGCCGCGCAGCGGAGGCGCGATGACCGGCACGGTCTCGGTGGAGATCGCGAGCGGCGTGGTCAGGTAGTCGATCGGGCCCGACTGACCGAACGCGGGCGACGCGGCGCCGGTGCCGTAGAGGTGGTGCAGCAGAGCCTTCGGGGCCTGGGCGAGCGAGTCCAGCGCGAAATCGATGAACAGCACCCGGCTCTCCTGAGCCGGGATCGTCGCGGTGTCGAGGTACCCCGCGGGCAGCGAGCGCAGGCGATTGCAGTCGCCGAAGCTGCACGTCGTGTCGACCAGGGCGGTGCCCGAGAAGCTCGCGATGATCTTCTTCGGATGCAGGCCGTCCACGACCTCGATGCGCTCCAGCGTCGCCGGCGCTTTGGTGGCGTTGGTCAGCTGCAGGTCGTAGACGACGTGGTATCTGCCGTCTGATCCGCGGAACGGCAGGGGCGGATCGCCGATGGGAGCCACTGTGATGGCGGTGAAGGCGTCCGGCACCGTGACGCCAGGGACGGAGTCGGCCGGGGGCTGTGCGGTGCGCACGGGTTCGGAGCCCGCCGAGCATCCGGTCGCGACGAAGGCGACCACGACGGCCATCGAGACGAACAGCACGGGCACGCGGCGGATTGTCACGTGGTAACTCCATTCGTCGGGTTCCCGAAGCCTATCGGCCCGCGGAAGACGGGACGGACCAGCGCCTCCCGCCGTCGCGCGGCGGGCCGGAACGCTCAGAAGAGCGTCGGAACACCCGATTCGACGCCCTTCATCGCGGTGTAGTCGAGCGTGAGGGTGCGGATCCCACGGTCCCCGGCAAGCGTCTTCGCCTGCGGCTTGATCTCCTGTGCGGCGAACACTCCGGTGACGGGAGCGAGGTGAGGGTCGCGGTTCAAGAGTTCGAGATAGCGAGTCAGCTGTTCGACGCCGTCGATGTCGCCGCGCCGCTTCACCTCGATCGCGACTGTCCCGCCGGCGGCGTCTCGGAGCAGGAGGTCGACAGGGCCGATCGCCGTCGGATACTCACGACGCACCAGGGTGAGCCCGTCGCCGACAAGCGCCACCTGTTCCGCGAGCAGGCGCTGCAGGTCTGCTTCGACGCCATCTTTCTGCAGGCCGGGATCGACCCCGAGCTCATGGGAGGAGTCGTGGATGACCTCGTAGATGCTCACCAGCAGGGTGTCGCCGGTCTTCGTGTGACTGACCCTCCACTGTTCGGCGATACCCGCACCGGCAGCCTCCTTGGAGGGTTCCTCCACCGTCACGTTGCACGGCGGCGACATCCAATTCAGAGGCTTGTAGCTGAGCGAATCACTGTGGATGAGCACAGAGCCGTCGGCTTTCAGGACGATCAGCCGCGTGGCGAGGGGCAGGTGGGCGTTGAGCCGGCCGGTGTAGTCCACGGCGCAGCGGGCGATGACGAGACGCACTCGATGAGCCTAGCCGTCCCCGCCCCGGCCGGCGGCGGCTCAGGCGACCGGGGTCTTCTCGTCCGCACGGAGCGGGCGCGCCGCCCCGGAGAACAGCCCGGACAGCGCCGCGAGCACCACGAGGATGAACAGCGTGTTCAGCAGCCCGATGTGGTTGCTGATGAAGCCGAGGATCGGCGGCCCGCCGAGGAACGCGACGTAACCGATCGTGGCGGCGGCACTCACACGCGCGGCGGCCTTGGCCGGGTCGTCGGCGGCGGCCGACATCCCGAGCGGGAAGCCGAGGGAGGCGCCGACGCCCCACAGCGCGGCCCCGACGAAGATCAGTGGGGCGTTCGGCGCGAGGATGAAGAGCAGGATCCCGGCCGCCGCGGTGAGCGCGAGGACGCGCAGCACCACGACCCGGCCGAAACGATCCACGAGCGGGCCGCCGAACACGCGCACCACGGTCATCGCGACCGAGAACGTGGCAAGCGCTGCGGCTCCCATGGCGGGTCCGGCGTGGTGATCCTCCGCGACGCCGAGCGCGAGCCAGTCGTTCGCGCCGCCCTCCGCGAACGACATGCCCAGCATCACGATGCCGAGGAAATACGTGCGCGGCTCGCGCCAGGCCGCGAGTGCCGTGTGCATCCGCTCACGCCAGCGCGGCTTCTCGTGGGGCTGCGGATCGAGCACGGCTTCGCGGGTCGGCACGTTGGCGAAGCAGACGACGGCCAGCGCGGCGATCACGACGGAGACGAGCAGCGCGTGCCCCGTGACGTTCACGCCGAGCTGCACCATCAGTGCGCCCGCCGCGGCTCCGATGACGGTGCCGAAGCTGAAGAAGGCGTGGAACACCGGCAGGATCGTCTTGCCCATCTGCTGCTCGATCGCGGTCGCCTCGACGTTCATCATGACGTCGAGGGATCCGTTGCCGAGGCCGAACAGCACGAGTCCCACGATCACCAGCGGGACGGATCCGAGCAGGTTCGTGCCGAGCCCGATCAGCGCGACACCGGTCGCGAAGCTCAGCATCGTGACGAGCATGCCGAGGCGGGCGCCGGTGCGGGCCATCACCGCAGGGCTCGTGGAGATGCCGATGATCGACGAGATGCCCATGCCGAGCAGCAGCAGACCCATCTGGGCATTGTCGATGCCGAGAGCGATCTTGATGTCGGGCACGCGGGACGCCCAGGTCGCGATCGACAGGCCGCTCGCGAGGAAGATCGCGAAGATCGCCGCGCGCCAGCGCGCGAACTGGGAGGGGGTCAGCGCGGTGTCCATGAGTCAACGGTAGCGAATCGACGCGCTCCGGTCGAATCGATTCGATCACTGTGTTCTCAACGATGTTATGGTCGAATCATGAGCCTCGGCCCCGATCCTGTGAAGAGCCGCCGACGCGCGACGATCGCCGACGTGGCCCGTGCTGCCGGCGTCTCGCCGTCCACCGCCTCGGTCGTGTTCAGCGGCAAGGCCCCCGTCGCCGAGGCGACCAGGGAGCGGGTGCTCGCGGTCGCCGCGGATCTCGGCTACACCGGTCCCGATCCGCGCGCCGCGTCGCTGCGCCGGGGGAGGAGCGGCATCGTCGCCGTGGCCCTCGAGGAGCATCTGCGCACCGCGTTCCTGGATCCCGTGAAGACCGCGATGATGGACGGCCTCACCGACGGCCTCGCCGAACTCGGCGCCGGGGTGCTGCTGCTGCGCGACGATCCGGGCGCCGGGCCCGACGCGCCCACGCTCGCCACCGCGCCGATCGACGCGGCCGTGCTGATCGGCTGCAGCCCGCGGATGCGGGAGACCCTCGAGGCGGTGCGCGCGCGCGGCCTGCCCATCGTCGTGATCGAGGGGGATGCGGGCGACGACGTGCCGCGGATCGAGCTGGACAATCGCGAGGCGGCCGCGCAGATCGCCCGTCACCTGCTCGCGCTCGGGCACCGCAGGGCCGCGATGGTCACGCTGCCCTTCGACAGCGGGCGGGAGCGCGGGGATGCCACGTCTGAGCGGATCGCGGCCATCACCACGCCGGTGACCCGGGAGCGGCTGGAGGGCGTCCGCGAGGTGTACCCCGACGCGCGGGTCGTCTCGGCCGGCGCCAGCATGATCGACGAGGGCCTGATCGCCGGGCGTCTGCTCTTCGCCGACCCCGAGGACCGCCCGACAGCCGTGATGGCGCAGAGCGACCTGATCGCGGCCGGCGTCATCCGCGCCGCCGAGGAGGCGGGCCTGCAGGTCCCGCAGGACGTCAGCGTCGCCGGCTTCGACGGGATCGCCGTGGACGGTCTCGGTGAGCACGTGCTGACCACCGCGGTGCAGCCCGCGGCGGAGAAGGGACGGGCCGCGGGCGCGGCGATCGCACGGATGCTGGCGGGGGAGCAGGCGGCGTCGATCCGGTTCACCTGCACGTTCCGTGAGGGCACGACCACCGGTCCTGCGCCGTCCTGAGCCTCCTGCCACCTCGGGACCCGCGCTCGCGGCCGGTAAACTGAGGCGGAACCGCCCGCCTGCGTCACCGAGACCGACGAGCCAGAGGAGCCGATACTGCTGATCCTCCTCTGCGTGTTCGCCGTCACGGCCCTGCTGCTGCCGCTGCTGGTGGCCCGGATCGGGGCGCGCGCGTTCGCGGTCGCGGCGCTGGTTCCCGCCGCGGCGTTCGTGCACGCGGCGGTGCTCACGCCGCAGGTGCTCGCGGGAGCCACGGATCCGCGCCTCACGCCGCAGGAATCCGTCGCCTGGATTCCGCAGCTCGGCCTCTCCCTCTCCTTCCGCATGGACGAGCTCAGCTGGCTGCTGACGCTCATCGTCACCGGTGTCGGCGCTCTGGTGCTGCTGTACTGCCGCTGGTACTTCCGGGGCGAGCGAGCGGGGATCGGCCAGTTCGCCGCCGTGCTGCTCGCGTTCGCGGGCGCCATGTACGGCCTGGTCACGACCGACGACCTCGTGCTGCTGGTGATGTTCTGGGAGGGCACGAGCATCCTGTCCTACCTGCTCATCGGGCACTATCACCGCCGTGGCGCGAGTCGCCGTGCCGCGCTGCAGGCGCTCCTGGTCACTACGCTCGGGGGCCTGGCGATGTTCGTCGGGGTGGTGTTCCTGGCCGTCGACGCCGGCACGTCCAGCATCTCCCGGATCCTCGAGATCGCGCCGACCGGCCCCCTCGTGGATGCGGCGGTCGTGCTGCTGCTGGTGGGGGCCCTCAGCAAGTCGGCGATCTTCCCCTTCCACTTCTGGCTGCCCGGCGCGATGGCCGCCCCCACCCCCGTGAGCGCGTATCTGCATGCCGCCGCGATGGTCAAGGCCGGCATCTACCTGATCGCCCGGTTCGCGCCGGTGTTCGCGCTGAGCGGTCCGTGGCGGCCGATCACGATCGCGCTGGGCGTGTTCACGATGCTGCTGGGCGCCGTGCAGGCGCTGCGCGAGACCGACCTGAAGCGGATCCTCGCGTTCGGCACCGTCAGCCAGCTCGGCTTCTTCACCGTGGTGCTCGGCTACGGCACCTCCGACGCGATCCTCGCGGGCCTCGCTCTCGTGATCAGCCACGCCCTGTTCAAGTCGGCCCTGTTCCTCATTGTCGGCGTCATCGACCGTCAGCTCTCCACGCGCGATCTCACTGAGATCTCCGGACTCGGGCGGAAGGCTCCGCTGCTCGCGACCGCCGGGTTCCTCGCGGTCGCCTCGATGATGGGGATCCCTCCCACGATCGGCTTCGTCGCGAAGGAGGCGACGCTCGCCGCCCTCTACGACGAGGCGCTGCGCGGTTCGCCCTGGGGGATCGTGGCCCTCGCGGGCGTGATCCTCGGATCCATCCTCACCGCGGCATACGGGGCGCGGTTCCTGTGGGGCGCGTTCTGGCGGAAGAAGGATCCCCGGCACGCCGCGCTGAGCGGATATATGCCGGACACGGAATGGCCGACGCCGCCGTTCGGGTTCCTGGTGTCGCCCGTCATCCTCGCCGCCGGCACGATCGTGGTGGGCGCCATCGCCCCCGCGGTCGACGCGATGCTGTACGGCTACGCCGACGACGCCACCGCGCCCGGTTTCGACGGGCAGGACCTCTCGCCCGGGCATCTCGCGCTCTGGCACGGCTTCGCGCCCGCGCTGTTCCTGTCGCTCGGCGCGGTGCTGCTCGGCCTCGGCCTGTTCCTCGTGCTGCAGCGGATCGGCTGGGATCGCCGCCCGCGCCTGGTGCGCCTGACCGCGCAGGACGCGTACTACTTCGTGATGCGCGGCGTCGATCGCCTCTCGGTCTCGATCACCACGCTCACCCAGCGCGGATCGCTGCCCGTGTACGTCGGCACGATCTTCGTCGTCGTCATCGCGGGGGAGGCCACGGCGCTCATCGCAGGGGGACCGGCGAACGCGAACCTGAGCGGCTGGCACACCCCGATGCAGCTCGTCGCGGCCCCGGTCATGATCGCCGCCGGGATCCTCGCCGTCCGTGCCCGCAAGCGGTACACCGGCGTGGTGCTGGTCTCGGTCACCGGGCTCGGCATGGTGGTGCTGTTCGGCACGAGCGGCGCCCCCGACCTCGCGCTCACGCAGATCCTCGTCGAGACCGTGACGCTCGTCACCTTCGCCCTCGTGCTGCGGCGGCTGCCCGCGCGGATGGGCGAGCACAACGCCTCGGTCGGCCGGGTGCCGCGGGCGATCCTGGCGATCGCGGCCGGCGTGATGATGGCTCTCGTCGCGATCGTCGCCACCGGATCCCGGGTCGCTGCGCCGATCTCGGAGGCGTTCCCGAAGCTCGCCTACGAACTCGGGCACGGCAAGAACGTCGTGAACGTGGCGCTCGTGGACCTGCGCGGCTGGGACACGATGGGGGAGCTGTCGGTGCTCGTGCTGGCCGCCACCGGCGTCGCATCGCTCGTATTCGTCTCGCACCGCGCCGATCGGCTCTCTGCCACCAAGGCGCTGCCCGAGGGACCGCGCCGGGCGCGGCGCCGTCCGCTCGTCGAGACCACCGAGGGCGTGCGGGTGCAGACCGCGGGCGACACCGCCCCGAGGGCCTGGCTCATCGGCGGCGGCAACGTGAAGCCGGAGAACCGGTCGATCCTGCTCGAGGTGATCGTGCGGATCCTGTTCCACACGATCATCGTCGTGTCGATCTACCTGCTGTTCGCCGGGCACAACGCCCCCGGGGGCGGCTTCGCAGGCGGTCTGGTCGCCGGGATGGCCCTGTTCATGCGGTACATCGCCGGCGGACGCTGGGAGCTGGGCGCCGCGGCGCCCACGGACGCCGGACGGCTGCTCGGCGCGGGGCTCATCCTCGCGGTCGGCGCGGCCGTCGTGCCGCTGCTGTTCGGGCTGGCGCCGCTGTCCAGCACGGTCTGGGAGGCCGAGATCCCCGTCGTCGGTCACATCGAGTTCGTCACCTCCACCTTGTTCGACATCGGCGTGTATCTCGTCGTGATCGGACTCGTGCTGGACGTGCTGCGCAGCCTCGGCGCCGAGGTCGACCGGCAGGCCCTCGCCCTTCGACAGGCTCAGGGACCGCGCTCGGGCGCTGAGTCTGTCGACGCTCAGCGATCGCGCACGCGGGGGGTGGGCACCTGATGGACGTCTCCTTGGTGCTGATCATCGTCATGGCCGTGCTGTTCGGGTGCGGCGTCTACGCGATGCTCGAGCGCAGCCTGACCCGCGTGCTGATCGGCTTCCTGCTGCTCGGCAACGCGGTCAACCTGCTGCTGCTGATCGTGATGGGGAGGCCCGGCAAGGCGCCGTTCTTCAGTGCGACGGGCTCGGGGACCGAGCGGCTGAGCGATCCGCTGCCGCAGGCGCTCACGCTCACCGCGATCGTGATCACCTTCGCGGTCTCGGCCTTCCTGCTCGCGCTCATCTACCGCTCCTGGCAGCTCGGCCAGGCCGACACGGTCGAGGACGACGAGGCCGACATCGCCCTGCGCGCACGTACCGAGAGCGAGGAGGACCTCATGGACGACGAGGTCGACCTCGAGGACGACGAGGCGACCACCGACTTCGTGGGCGTGGTCACGTCGCCGATCCGGGTGCTGCACGCCAAGGACTTCGCGGGGATGGTGGACGACGCGCCGGTGGACCGGCCGACGCCTGCCGCTCCGGATGCCGACGACGGGGAGGATGCCCGGTGAACGCGCTCGTCCCGCTGCTGGTCGCCCTGCCGCTGCTCGGCGCCGCCGTCGCACTCGTGTTCGGCCGGAACCCGCGCGTGCAGATGATCGTCACCGTCGTGACGCTCGCGCTGGTCTCGATCATCGCGGCCACCCTGCTCGTCGTCGTGGACCGGACGCATGCGATCGCGGTCATGGTCGGCGGCTGGCCCGCGCCCTTCGGGATCGTGCTGTACGTCGACCGGCTCGCCGCGCTGCTCGTGCTCGTCTCGAGCATCGTGCTCGTCGCCGTGCTGCTGTTCTCGATCGGCCAAGGCGCGGCAGACGGCGATGACGAGACCCCGATCTCGATCTTCAACCCCTCGTACCTGATCCTCGCCGCAGGCATCTTCAACGCCTTCATCGCGGGCGACCTGTTCAATCTGTACGTCGGCTTCGAGATCCTGCTCGTCGCCTCGTACGTGCTCATCACGCTGCGCAGCACCGAGTCCCGGATCCGCACGGGCGCGGTCTACATCGTCGTGTCGCTGGTGTCGTCGGTGCTGTTCCTGGTGGCGATCGCGCTCATCTACGCCTCCCTCGGAACCGTGAACATGGCGCAGATCGCCGAGCGGATCGGCCAGATCCCGCCGAGCACGCAGCTCGTGCTGCACCTCATGCTCGTGATCGCCTTCGGCATCAAGGCGGCGGTGTTCCCCATGTCGTTCTGGCTTCCCGACTCCTATCCGACCGCCCCCGCGCCGGTGACCGCGGTGTTCGCCGGACTGCTCACGAAGGTCGGCGTGTACGCGCTGATCCGCACCGAGACGCAGCTGTTCAACGTGTCCAGCATCAACACGCTGCTGATGATCGTCGCGCTCGCGACCATGGTGATCGGGATCCTCGGTGCCGTCGCGCAGGCCGAGCTGAAGCGGATCCTGTCGTTCACGCTCGTCAGCCACGTCGGCTACATGGTGTTCGGGCTGGCGATCGCGACGCCCGCCGCGATCGGGGCGACGGTGTACTACATCGTGCACCACATCATCGTGCAGACCACGCTGTTCCTGGCCGTCGGGCTCGTCGAGCGCCGGGCCGGCAGCACGTCGATCCTGAAGGTGCGCGGGCTGATGAAGGCGGCGCCGCTGATCGCGGTGCTGTACTTCGTGCCGGCGATCAACCTGGGCGGCCTTCCGCCGTTCTCGGGCTTCATCGGCAAGTTCGCGCTGTTCCAGGCGGCGGCGCAGGTCGCGACGCCGCTGATCTGGGTGCTGATCGTCGGCGGCGTGCTCACTTCGCTGCTCACGCTGTACGCCCTGATGCGCGCGTGGAACCTGGCGTTCTGGCGGGAGAAGGAGGAGGTGCCGGAGGACAACGAGCGGATCGCGCACCTCGGCACCGCCCCGGCCGCCGACGACGAGCGGCAGGAGCGCCGCCGGATCCCGCCCATCATGACCTGGGCGACCGGGGGCATGGTCGCCGTCACGCTGGCACTCACGGTCTTCGCCGGGCCGATCTTCGGACTCTGCGAGCGGATCGGATCCGCGCTGCTCCAGCCCGTGCACCTCGCGACGCTCGAGACCGACGGCGGCCGGTCCGGCGGCGACGGGAGCGGACCATGAGCCCCGGGACGAAGCAGCGGCTCTGGCGGGAGATCGGTCTGCAGCTACCGTTCCTGCTCTGGCTCATCGTGCTGTGGATGCTGCTGTGGGGCCAGTTCACGGTGCTCTCGGCGCTCACGGGCATCGTGGTCGCGCTGTTCGTGACCCGTGTGTTCCGGCTGCCCACGATCGAACTGTCCGGGCGGATCAACCTGTGGTGGACGGCGATCCTCGTCGTGCAGTTCTTCGCGGCCGTCGTGCACGGCTCGCTGAGCGTGGCCGCGCAGGTGCTGAACCTGCGCCGCCAGCCCGGGGCGGCGATCGTCGCGGTGCCGCTGCGCTACGCCGACGACCTGGTGATGACGCACGTCGCCGTGACATCGTCGCTGATCCCCGGCTCGCTCGTCGTCGAGGCAGATCGCGGCACCCGCACCCTGTATCTGCACGTGATCGGGGTGCGCTCCCGCACCGATGTCGACCGGCAGCGTGCGGGGGTGCTGCGCTGGGAGCGCCGGATCGTGCGCGCGCTCGGATCCCCGGCGCAGATTCGCGCGCTGCGGGCGGATGAGCACGGGGTCGAGCAGCACGGGGTTGATCAGCACGGGGCCGATCCGGCCCGCGGAAGAGGGGAGAAGCGCCCATGAATCCGCTGCTGATGATCATCATGATCGTGTTCGGGATCGCCGGGATCCTGACCGTGATCCGGATCGCGATCGGTCCGTCGATCCTCGATCGCGCCGTCGCGAGCGACGTGCTGCTGACCGAGGTGATGTGCGTGCTCGGCGCCGACATGGCGATCAACCACCACACCCGCACGCTGCCCGTGCTCATCGTGGTCGCGGCGGTCGGCGTGTTCGGATCGATCGCCGTCGCGCGGTACGTCGCGCGGAGGGACAACGAACCGTCATGAACGTCTTCGAGTTCCGCATTCCCGACGTCGTGATCGACAGCGCCGTCTGGGTGCTCGTGCTGATCGGGGCGCTGCTCTGCCTCATCGCCGCGATCGGCGTGCTGCGCTTCCGCGACGTGCCGACGAGACTGCACGCCGCGACGAAACCGCAGGTGCTCGGATTGCTGCTGATCTGCCTCGCGATCGCGCTCTCGCAGCGCTCGCTCATCGGGATCGTGGTGGGGCTGCTGCTGGTCGTGCCCGTCGTGATCGTGCAGTTCGCGACCGCTCCGCTGTCGGCGCACATGGTCGGGCGTCAGGCGTACCGCAACGGCACGATCGATCAGCGTTCGCTCGTCGTGGACGAGCTCGCCGAGTCGAAGGAGACCCCGCCCGGAGCGGGGTGAGCGGGGCGGCTTCCGGGGGATGCTTTTCGCCGCCGGGAACGGGCCACGGGCGGCGTTTTCCATCCCCACGAGACGTCCGCGCGTTGTCAGGGATGGATCGTGTCGCGGGGGAGGCGCCACGAGCGACGAAAAGCATCTCCAGCGCAGGGGGCGCGGGCGCTGTCGGGGGGCCACGACGAGCGGCGGCGGGCACTTCACCTGCTGTTTCCCCGCCCGCGATACTCTGAGCGCGCACGCGCCAGGGCGTGCGCAGGGCGGAACGGACACCGATGCAGGAGATCCTCGATCGAGCCGCGCTCGCCGCGTCGCCGCGCACGCTGATCGACATCCTCGTCGACACCGCGCGGCGGCACCCGAACGCGTCGGCCATCGAGGATGCCGTCGGCGCGCTCAGCTACGGCGAGCTGCTCGCTCAGGTCTGGCGCACCGCGACCCGGCTGCACGAGCACGGCGTGGCGCGGGGCGACCGGGTCGGGATCCGCATGCCGTCGGGCGGCCGCGAGCTGTACATCGCGATCCTCGGCACGCTCGCTGCCGGCGCGGCGTACGTGCCCGTGGACGCCGACGACCCGCAGGAGCGCGCCGATCTCGTGTTCGGGGAGGCGCAGGTGCGCGGCGTGATCGGGGCCGGCGGCGCGTTCTTGCCGCACGAGGTCGCCGAGACCGCCGCAGAGACCGGATCCGGCCTGTTCGCGGGCGAGGATCCGCACCCGAACTCCGTCGCGATCACCACCGTGCCGCGTCCCGCGCTCGAGGACGACGCCTGGATCATCTTCACCTCCGGCTCGACCGGCGTGCCGAAGGGTGTCGCCGTGACGCACCGCTCGGCGGCCGCCTTCGTCGACGCCGAGGCGAACCTGTTCCTGCAGCACGCGCCGCTCGGCCCGGGCGATCGGGTGCTTGCCGGGCTCTCCGTCGCGTTCGACGCCTCGTGCGAGGAGATGTGGCTGGCATGGCGTTACGGCGCGTGCCTCGTGCCCGCCCCGCGCGCGCTGGTGCGTTCGGGCGAGGATCTCGGCCCGTGGCTGCTCGGGCACGGGATCACCGCGGTGTCGACCGTGCCCACGCTCGCCGCGCTCTGGCCGCAGGACGCGATCGAGAACCTGCGGCTGCTGATCTTCGGCGGCGAGGCGCTGCCCCCCGAACTCGCCGCACGCCTGGTCGGGGATGACCGCGAGGTCTGGAACACGTATGGCCCCACCGAGGCCACGGTCGTCGCCTGCGCGGCGCTCATGGACGCGGACGCGCTGCGCGCCGGTGAGCCCGTGCGGATCGGGCTGCCGCTGGACGGCTGGACGCTGGCGGTGGTCGATGCGAGCGGCAACCGGGTCGCGGACGGCGAGGTGGGCGAGCTCGTGATCGGCGGGGTCGGGCTCGCGCGCTACCTCGACCCGGCGAAGGACGCGGAGAAGTACGCGCCGATGCCGTCGCTGGGCTGGGAGCGCGCCTACCGCTCCGGCGACCTCGTCAGGTTCGAGGAGGCCGGGCTGGTGTTCCAGGGCCGCGCCGACGACCAGGTCAAGATCGGCGGTCGGCGCATCGAACTCGGCGAGGTCGAGGCCGCGCTGCAGAACCTCACCGCGGTGACGGCGGCGACCGTCGTGGTGCAGCGCAGCGAAGGCGGGATCCCGCTGCTCGTCGGCTACGTCGTGCCGACGGCGGGCTTCGACCGGCAGACCGCGCGCGCCGAGCTCGCCGAGACCCTGCCCGCCCCGCTCATCCCGCTGCTCGCGATCATGGACGACCTGCCCGTGCGCACCTCGGGCAAGGTCGACAAGGCCGCCCTGCCGTGGCCACTGACCGATCCTGACGCTGACGATTCGACCCTCACCGGCACCGCCGCGTGGCTCGCCGAGCAGTGGTTCGCCGCGCTCGGCACCCGCCCACGCGACGAGGACGCCGACTTCTTCCAGCTCGGCGGCGGATCCCTCGCGGCCGCGCAGCTGGTGAGCCGGATCCGCACCCGCGCCCCCGAGTTCACGATGGCCGACGTGTACGACCTGCCGCGGCTGCGCCGCATGGCCGACGCGGTCGAGGCCGAAGCGGGCCAGGAGGACGACGAACACGGCGAGTTCCACGAGTCCCGCCCGACCCCGCGGCGCATGCAGTGGAACCAGACGATCTCCGGGGTGCCGCTGTTCGTGCTCGGCGGGATCCGCTGGCTGCTCTGGATGCTGACGGGCAGCGCGATCCTGCACCTGGTCCCCGGCTTCGAGTGGCTGCCGACCGCGCCGCTGTGGGCGCTGATCCTGGGCCTCGTTGTGTTCGCGACCCCGTTCGGCCGGATGGCGATCACCGCAGTCGCCGCTCGGCTGCTGCTCGCCGGCGTCCGCCCCGGTGACTATCCGCGCGGCGGCGGGGTGCACCTTCGGCTCTGGCTCGCCGAGCAGGTGAGCCACCAGATCGACCCGGTCGGGTTCGCCGGCGCACCCTGGGTCAGCTACTACGCGAGGGCGCTGGGTGCCACGATCGGGCCCGACGTCGATCTGCACACGCTGCCGCCCGTGACTGGCATGCTCGTGATCGGCCGGGGTGCGGCGATCGAGCCCGAGGTCGACCTCTCCGGCTACTGGATCGACGGCGACGTCGTGCGCATCGGCGGGATCAGGATCGGCGCGGGTGCGGTCGTCGGCGCGCGCAGCACACTCGCCCCCGGCACCCGGATCGGACGCGGCGCCGAGGTGGCGCCGGGATCCGCGGTGTTCGGCCGCGTGCGGGCGGGTCAGCGCTGGGAGGGGTCTCCCGCGGTGCGGGTGGGCGGCAAGTCGGCGTCCCTCGCGCCCGAGCGTCCTCCGACGCGACGCCGCTGGCTGTGGGCATATGCCGTATCGAGCATGGGTCTCGGACTGCTGCCGATGCTCTCCTTCGCGGTGGGCGCACTCGTGCTGGCGCAGGGCGCGCGCGGAGCCGCGTCGCTGACCGCGGCGATTCCGGCGCTCGCCGCATGGCTGGTGCCCGGCGTGCTCGTCACGGGGCTGGTCTTCGCCGCGTGCGTCGTGCTCTTCACCCGGCTGCTCGCGATCGGTCTGACCGAGGGGATCCATCCGATCCGCGGCCGGGTAGCCTGGCAGGCGTGGACGACGGAGCGGCTGGCGGACTCGGCGCGCACGCTGCTCTTCCCGCTCTACGCGAGCCTGTTCACGCCCGTCTGGCTGCGGATGCTCGGTGCGAAGGTCGGCGCCGAGGTCGAGATCTCGACGGTGCTGCTGATCCCCTCGATGACCACGATCGACGACGGGGCCTTCCTCGCCGACGACACCATGGTCGCCTCCTACGAACTCGGCGGCGGGTGGATGCGGATCGCCGGAGCCCGCATCGGCAAGCGTGCGTTCCTCGGCAACTCCGGCATGGCCGGCGCCGGCCATCGGGTGCCCAAGGACGGCCTGGTCGCCGTGCTGTCGGCGGCGCCCGACAAGGCGAAGGCGGGATCATCCTGGCTCGGATCTCCGCCGGTACGGCTGCGCCGGGTGGTCAACGAGTCGGATCTCGAGCGCACATACCGGCCGCGCCGCTCGCTGCGGGTCGCACGCGGACTGTGGGAGCTGTGCCGGATCGTCCCGGTGATCCTCAGCTGCGCGCTCGGAGTCGCGGTGCTGCTCTCGCTCGCTGCGCTCTCGGCCGCATTCGGTCTGGTGTGGGCCGCCGTGCTGTCCGGCATCGTGCTGCTGATCGCCGGCGCGGTGGCTGCGGGGTTCGCGACAGCGGCGAAGTGGATCATCGTGGGCCCGATCCGCCCGGGAGAGCATCCGCTGTGGTCGAGTTTCGTGTGGCGCACCGAGGTCGCCGACACGTTCACCGAGATGATGGCCGCGCCCTGGTTCGCCAACGCCGCGGCGGGTACTCCGGCCCTCGCGGTCTGGCTGCGGACGCTGGGCGCGAGGATCGGCAAGGGTGTCTGGACCGACAGCTACTGGCTGCCCGAACCGGATCTGGTGACCCTCGGCGACGGCGCCACCGTGAATCGCGGATGTGTGGTTCAGACGCATCTGTTCCATGATCGAGTGATGAGCATCGACACGGTCACGCTGGAGGCGGGCGCTACCCTCGGCCCGCACAGCGTGATCCTGCCTGCCGCGACGATCGGCGCCGATGCCACGGTGGGACCGGCCTCGCTCGTGATGCGCGGCGAGACCGTGCCCGTGGGCAGCCGCTGGAGCGGCAATCCGATCGGACCGTGGCGCGCGGTGAAGGTGCGCTCGTATCAGGAGCCCCCTGCCGAGCCGGAGGGCCCGCTCGACGCATGAGCCCCGACGACTACACCCCGCACAGCGGCGATTCCCGCTTCACCGTCGAGCACTACGACCTGAGGATCGACTACCGCGTCGCGACCAACCGCCTGGACGGCGTCGCGGTGGTGCGCGGGCGGATCCTGCGGCCGACGAAGACGATCGCGCTGGATCTCGCCGGGCTGCGCGCGACGAAGGTGCTCGGGGGAACCGGCCGGATCGGCTTCACGCAGACGGATCGCAAGCTGAAGATCACGCTGGGGCGGGAGTTCGCCGCGGGTGACCCGTTCGAACTCACGGTCTCGTATGGCGGGGCGCCCCGCCCGCGGCGGACCCGCTGGGGGACTCTCGGCTGGGAGGAGCTCGAGGACGGCGCGATCGTCGCCTCGCAGCCGATCGGGGCACCGTCGTGGTTCCCGTGCAACGATCTGCCCGGCGACAAGGCCTCGTACCGGTTCGCCATCACGACCGATCCCGGCTACATGGTCGCGGCCGCCGAGCCGGTCTCGACGTCGACCAAGGGTGGGCGCACGACGTGGGTTTTCGAGCGCACCGCCCCCACTCCGACCTACCTCGCGACGGTGCAGATCGGGAGATATGTCTCCCGCGGCATGGACCTCGCGGGCGTGCCGGGCCAGGTGCTGCACCCCGCGGCCCTCGGCGACCGGGTGCAGGCCGATCTGGCGCCGCTGCCGCAGATGATGGCCGTGTTCACGGAGGCGTTCGGACCGTACCCGCTGCCGTCCTATCGAGTCGTGGTGACCGCCGACGATCTGGAGATCCCGCTCGAGGCACAGGGGATCGGCGTCTTCGGCGCGAACCACATCGACGGGCACGGCAGCCTGGAGCGCCTCATCGCGCACGAGCTCGCGCACCAGTGGTTCGGCAACAGCGTCGGCGTCGGACGCTGGCAGGACATCTGGCTGAACGAGGGCTTCGCCTGCTACGCCGAGTGGATCTGGTCGGAGCGCAGCGGCCGGCACACCGCGCACGCGAAAGCGCTCGGGCACTGGGCGGCACTGGCGGCCGAGCCGCAGGACCTGGTGCTGTCGGATCCGGGGCCCGACCTCATGTTCGACGACCGGGTGTACAAGCGCGGCGCGCTGCTGCTGCACGCGCTGCGGCTGACCGTGGGCGACGACGCGTTCTTCCGGATCCTGCGGGAATGGGTCGCGCGATACGGCGGAGCGACCGCGACGACGACCGACTTCCGCCTGCTCGCCGCCTCCGTCGCCGGTCGGCGACTGGAGGCGTTCTTCGGCGCCTGGCTCGACGCGACGGCCTTGCCGCCGCTCCCGTCGGCCCCCGCCGAGGATCCGGCCCCCGTGACGCAGGCGCTGAACGTCACCGCGCGGGGATAGTCCGCCTCGGGCCCTCCCAACTCGGAACCTACAATTACACGGCGGCCTGAATCGACTGCCAGAGGTCGTGAAGAGCGCCACGCAACTCCGCCTTTTCTACGCCGGCGATGTGCTGCAGCACGACACCATCGAGCGTCGCGAAGACGCGCCGCGCCATCGAACGCACGTCGCCGCTCATTCCTGCCTGGCGCAGGCTTTCTTCCATGAATGACTGGTATCGGTCGTAGAGTCGTGCAACGTCGGCGCGGAACAACGGGTCTCGGCGCGCCTCGAGGATCATCTCGTACTGAAACGCCTGCAACTCCGGTCGATCGGTGATCGATGCGAGAAGCGCGTCTGCGAACGCCTCTTCAGACCCGAGCGCCAGAAGTCCCGTCGACTCGATCGATTGCTCGACCGCCCATTCGAGAGCGGCAGCGAGCAGAGCCTGTCGAGTCCCAAAATGGTGCGCGACCAGTGAGTTGTTCACACCCGCCCGGGCGGCGACCGCTCGGAACGTGAGACCGCGCAGACCCTTCTCCGACACAACCGCCACCGTGGATGCGACCAACAGGTTGCGCCCCTCGCCGTAGGAAACCGTTCGCGTCACGCGTCCCATGCTACGCACCGACAGGAGTTGGGGATCTGCTCTTGCGAAAGAACTAAGCAACTGCTTAGATTCATTTCGAGTAGTACACACCCCATGTCAAGGAGGACACAATGACCGCACTCGACTACGTCGTCGCAGGATCAATCGATCGCAATGCAGCAGAGCCGTTCGAAGTGGGCACCGTCCAGTGGGTGCGTCGCCCGGGTGACGGCGAACGGGACGCTCTCGGCGCAGGATTCTGGTTCGTCTCGCCAGACGACGCCCCGAAGCCGATGGAGGTTGTCGGTCATGCCGATGAGACCGTCTACATCGTCGAGGGGCGTGTCCGCGTTCAGATTGCAGACGGCGAACCGGCGGACCTCACTGCGGGATCCGTGGCGTCTTTCAACAAGGACGTCGCCGCGGTCTGGACCGTCGTCGAGCCGACTATCGAATTCTTCGTCTACTCCTGAGGGACCGGAGCATTACATCATGACCGAGAAGTACGACACTGTCGTCATCGGTGCTGGCTTCGCCGGCCTCACCGCCGCGCGAGAGCTGTCACATGCGGGACAGCGAGTGGCCCTGATCGAAGCGCGGGATCGGATCGGGGGGCGGACCTGGCTCGCGGAGCGGATGGGGCTGAACCTGGAGCTCGGGGGCACGTGGGTGCACTGGACCCAGCCATTCGTGTGGGCAGAACTCACCCGCTACGGAATCGGTCTCGCCCCAAGCCCGACCCCGCAGACCGCCTCGTGGTGGAACGGCACCGAGGCCGTCGTCGGAAGCCCCGACGAACTGCTCGAGCTTCTCGATCACCCCAATCAGCTCCTGACTCAGCGATCGCGTGAGATCTTCCCAGAGCCGTTCGCTCCGCTGACGTCTGAGCGCTCTGCCGATGTCGATGAGGAGTCTCTCGCCGCGCACATCGCCGCACTCCCGCTCACGGACGCGCAGCGAGCGCTTCTGACCTCGTTCTGGACGCTGAACTTCAACGGGAAGCTTGGTGACGCCGCTTACACACAGGCGCTGCGATGGGTCGCACTCACCAACGGGGACTGGAAAGTCACCTTCGAGGCATGCGCGACATACAAGATCGCCGGCGGCACGAAGGCTCTCGCCGACGCTATCCTCGCCGACTCCGACGTCGACCTCCTGTTCAACACCGACGTGACGGCTGTCTGCACTCGTGATCGACGGGGCGCGGCGGTGTCGAGCGCCGACGGACGCGAGTTCACTGCTGACGACGTCATCGTGACCGCCCCGCTGCACAGTCTTGGACGCATCGACTTCCAGCCACCCCTCGATACGCGGAAACAGGCAGCGGTGAAGGCTGGACAGCTCGGACTCGGCACGAAAATCTGGTTCACGATCGATGGCGAGCGACCTCATTTCGTCGCGCTCGGCGGCGCCGACTGGCCGCTCAACTTCTTCCAGTCCGAGTATCACCGAGACGGGAAGACCTACGTCATCGGATTCGGGTCCGACGCTCACGCGATCAGCCCCGATGACGTCGAGGCCGTGCAGGCGACGCTGCGCCGGCTCGTGCCCGACGCAGTCGTGCTCGAGACTGCGGGCCATGCGTGGGTCGACGACGAACTGTCCGGAGAGACCTGGCCCATGCATCGCACGGGGTATCTCACCACCTCCCTCGCCCATCTCCAGCAGCCGGCCGGCCCGATCCATTTCGCCGGCTCTGACATCGCCGACGGCTGGGGCGGATTCATCGACGGGGCCATCGAAAGCGGTTTGACCGCAGCCCGCGCGATCCTCACCAACCGGGCTCCCGTTCCTGCTTGACCCCCCCCATCGATCCAATACCCGAAAGATCAAGGACGATCATGACCACTGAAGAAGCAACGAAGCGATCGGCGCCAGCCGCAGAGCACTCGACAGCACTACGCCAAGGCGCGATCGGGGTCCTGGGAATCCTGTTCTTCGTGCTGTCCGCTCAAGCGCCGCTGACCGGGATCGCCGGCGCACTGCCGCTGACCGTGTTCCTTGGCAACGGCGCAGGGGCGCCCGGAGCCTACCTCGCGATCGGCGTCATCATCGTGCTCTTCGCCGTCGGCTTCATCGCGATGAGCCGGCGCGTCGAGGCCAAGGGTGCCTTCTACGCTTACATCACCGCCGGCCTGGGCCGACGAGTCGGCACCGGATCAGCGTGGCTTGCCCTGCTCTCCTATGCCACGGTACAAGCCGCAATGTATGGCCTGTATGGGGCCATCGTCGCAGGGCTGTTCGCTTCTGTCGGGATCACGGTCCCCTGGTGGCTGGCGGTTCTGGTCACGATCGCGATCGTGCAGCTTCTCGGTTCCTTGAACATCGAGCTCGGCGCGAAGGTGCTCGCCGTCCTCGTCGGTTGCGAGGTCGCGATCCTACTCGGGTTCGCCATCGGCACTCTCATTCACGGCGGCGGCCCGCAGGGAGGGATCAATCTCGCGGCCAGCTTCTCCCCCTCCGCTGTGCTCGCTGGAGCACCGGGCGTGGCATTGATGTTCGCCGTCGCGTCGATGTTCGGCTTCGAGTCGACGGCCATCTACTCCGGCGAAGCGAAGGACCCGAAGCGCACCGTTGCCCGAGCAACGTACCTCTCGGTCGCCGTGATCGCACTTTTCTTTTCTTTCGTCTCATGGATGTTCGTCTCTTACTACGGAGCGGGCAATGTTGCAGCCGCCGCGAAAAAAGCAGTCGAGTCGGGTGACTCCACGAGCTTCGTGTTTCAGGCGATGAGCGGGATCCTGGGCCCGTGGGCGGGTACGGTCGGAAACCTGCTGCTCGTCACCTCTCTGTTTGCGGGCATTCTCGCGTTTCACAACGGCATCAACCGCTACCTCCACGCCCTCGCCAGCCAGCGCTCGCTGCCCGCGAAGCTCGCCCGCACGAACCAGCACCAGGCCCCGCACATCGCCGCCTGGGCGCAGAGCATCCTTTCGATCATCCTCATCGCCCCGTTCGCAATATTGTCGCTCGATCCCGTTCTGACCCTGTTCTCGTGGTTCAGTGGTCTCAGCGTCGCCGCACTCGTTGCGCTGTACGTCCTGTGCTCGGTCGCCGTGATCGTCTATGGAATCCGGAACCGTCTTGAGGATCGCTGGCAGACCAGGGTTGCTCCCGCTCTCGCCGCCGTTCTGCTGCTCGGAGTGCTGGTGTTGATCGTCGTCAACTTCACGGCGCTGATCGGCGGCGAACTCGTCACCGCCGTCATTCTGCTCGCGGTCGTGCCCGCCGCATTCATCGTCGGCGCGGTCACCGAACGTCACCCCCGCCAACTTCTCACCGCCTGAGCTGAGGAAGGACTCATCAAATGCACGACGAGTCAGTCGGGCGGCTCGAATCGATCAGCTCGGGGTCGCTCAGAGATTTCCCGACCGATCAGCCGCGGCCGATCCTGCGCAGCGAGCGATCGAACACCGTGATCACGAGGAACACCGCGGCGATCCCGACGACGACCCAGCCCAGGGTGTGCAGGCCGGCCGTCGTCGCGCGTGCGCCGTAGGCGTTGCCGTAGATCACGGCGGAGACGATCGCACCGAGGTAGAAGAAGGTGCGCAGCAGCCCTGCGGAGGACGCGATCCGCTCGGGCTCAGCCTGGAAGTACAGCGCGTTCTGGATCGCGAGATTGTTCAAGCCCTGCGGGATGCCGAGCACCAGCATCGCGAGCACGAGGAACCAGATCGGAGAGGATCCGGTCATGAACAGCACCAGCACGCCCGCCGCGAGCTGCGCGAGGGATCCCACCAGCAGCTTCCAGACCACCTCGGGACGCCGCCCGAACGCGATCGCCACCGCCACCCCGGCCGCGAACACCGGCAGCAGCACCAGCCCCGACACGGTCGGCGTGAGACCGCGACCGTCTTCGAGCCACTGCGTGAAGCCGTACACGAACGTGTACGAGATCGTCGCGGTCAGCAGCGAGCGCGCATAGCTGAGCAGCAGCGGCACGTTGCCGGAGAGCACGCGCACGTCGATGAACGGATCCGCTGTCCTGCGCTCCCACCACACGAACCCGGCGCCCGCGATGAGCGCGACGGCGAGCAGCCAGAGCAGCGCGGGCGCGATGTTCTGCAGGAAGACGAGCAGGGAGAGCATGGCGACGGCGAAGAGCACGATCCCGATGCCGTCGATCCGCGGCCGGTCCGAGGGAGCCGGCTCCAGCCCGGTGCGGCGGGGGAAGAACATCGCGCCCAGGATCAGCGACGCGAGCCCGAGTGGGATGTTCACCGCGAACGTCGCGCGCCAGCCCCAGGCGCCGATGAGCAGGCCGCCGAGAGCCGGCGCGACGACCGCCACGGTCTGCGTCGTCACCGACAGCAGGGTCAGGATCGTGGCGGGCGACGCGAGGCCGGTGCGATCGGCCTCCGCGCGGATCATGTGCATCGCCGCCGGGTAGCCGGCGCAGGTGCCGAGGCCGAGGATCACGCGCGCGGCGACCAGCCACCACACGCTGTCCCGGTTCTCGGGCGCGAACAGGCCGATCGCGCCCGCGGCCGCGACGAGGACCGCGCCGAGCAGGAAGAGCGAGCGCACTCCGAAGATGTCCACCAGACGTCCGACCAGCGGCTGCCCGATCGCCGTCGCCAGATACAGGCTCGAGACGAGCCAGACCGTCTCGCTCGCGGGCGCCCCGAGCGCGATGCCGATCGGAGTGAGCGCGACGGCGATGATGGCCGTGTTGATCGGGTTCAGGATCGACCCGACCATCATCGGGGCGAGCAGCCGCCGGTCGAAGCGGCCCTCGGGGGCCGGTCTTCCGAGCAGACCCTGGCGGTTCCGCATCAGGGCAGCATCCGCTCGAGCACGCGCATCGCACCGGACACCGTGCCGAGATCGTCGGCGTCGAGCTCGGCGAGGGCGTGTTCGAGCCAGGCCGCCGCGGCGTCCTTCTGGCCCTCGATGCGCGCCCAGCCGGCGTCGGTGAGATCGATGATCTGCCGGCGGCCGTCGCTTGGATCCTGGCTGCGGGTCACGAACCCGGCACCCTCCAGCGCCTCGACCGTCGCCGCCATCGACTGCGGCCGCACGCGCTCGGCGGATGCCAGAGCGCTCACCGTCGACACGCCGCCCTTGCCCAGCCGTGCGAGCGCCGACGCCTGAGACGGCGTGAGGGCGTCGTCGGCCCCCGCCTCCCGGAAGCGACGGAGCAGGCGCGCCACGACGGTGCGCAGATCGAGGGCGGTCTGCGAGGGGCTCGGGAGTGCGGCGGAGGGCTCAGGCGATGTCGTGGGCATATCTGTCTAACTTTTGCGAAGATGCCCGAATGACCACCGGACGCCTGCGCGGATCAGGATCCCGAGGTGCATCGCGTGCTCCTCGAGAAGGTGTTCCCGCGTCAGGCCGATGTGATCACGGTCGAGGAGTGGGCGGCGGGGCTGGGAGCCGGCTCTCGATAGCGAGCGTCACGATCATGCCCGGATCGGCATATACCGGGCTGATCCGGAACGACCGGCCGCCGGGGACCGTCGCCCCGCCGTCGGCGGAAAACACCACCTGATCCGGCGACACCAGGACGCCGCGCCCGTCGGCCTTGAGGACCGCCTCGATCGCCGTCCATCCGCGCAGATCCGGCGGATCCAGGGGAGCGAACAGCGCAGCGAGATCGCGGGGGCTCGCCCTCCGCTCTGCGTCATCGAGCTCGGCGTCGATCCCGATCGCCGCATATTCGTCATCGCGGGCGACCGCCACGACTGCCCGGTCGCCCGCGTAGGCAACGCTCGCGACGAGCGGTGCGCCCGGGAACCTCAGGCGCCCGTGGGCCCCGCCGCAGTGCACGCATCGCTGCTCGATCCGCACATCAGTGCCCGGTGCGAGCTCCGATGCCAGCATCCCGAGGAGCGCTCGCGCGGTGTCCCGGCGACTCGCGTTCGTCACGGGTGCCCAGGCGATCCGCACCCCCTCGACCGTCGTCCTCTGCATCGCCCCAGCGTAGAGCGGGCCGATGCACACGGGATGGAGCCGCCCGTGAACTCTCGTCAGATGCGCGACAGGAACTCCCGGATGCGAGAGGCCGCAGGCCCGGCATCGCGGATCATCGTCTCGTGCCCGCTGCCCGTGAGCTCCGCGAACTCAGAACCCGGGATCGCGTCGGCGACCGTGCGGCACCAGATCCGAGGGCAGACCGGATCGTGCTCGCCGCGCAGGATCAGCACCGGTGCGGAGATCCGAGGGTAGAGATCCTCGGGGTCGTGGTTCACGGTCGCGCGTACCTTTCGCACCAGGTGCGGGCCCGCACGCAGCAGCTCGCGCACTCCGCGGATCATGACCCGGGGATTCACGGACGCCGTGTCACGCAGGAACCGCAGTATCTGACGGGAGACCCGGCGCGCTCCGGCATCGACGGTGGGAGCGGCGAGCACGACCGCGCGGACGCGGTCGGGGTATCGGGTGGCGAGCTCGGCGGCGATCTGGCTGCCCATGGAATGCCCGATGACCGTGACCGGACGGACCCCCGCGGCGTCGAGGGAGGACGCGAGCAGTGCGGCGTGCTCCGCCATGGTGAGCGGGAGATCGGGTTCGGGAGCGGCGCCGAACCCGGGCAGGTCGACCGCCAGCACCGTTCCGCCCGGCACTGCGCCGTCGTCCGCCTCGCTGCTCAGCCGCCGTGCGAGATCGGCGAATACGCTGCGGCCCATGCCGAGCCCGTGCACGAGAAGGAAGACCTCGGGGCCGGACCCGATGCGCTCCGCGATCAGCGTCGCCGATCCGTCGGTGTGCGCCGTGACGCTCCCGCCGAGTTCCGGGGTCAAGTCGGGATCGCTCACCGCACCACTTCATCACATCCGGCACGGACGGGTCGCTACCGCTCGGATCAGGCGGCCGGTTTCAGCGTCAGCGTGTCGACGGTGGCGGCATCGACGGCCTTCTTCGAGAACGGCCACGGCTTCTGCAGGCCGTGCTGCCAGTCGTCCGTCTGATCCGTGTAGTGCGGGCTGAACGCGTGTCCGCTCGCGCCGGTGAGGTGGATCCAGCTCGAGGCGTCCAGATCGGACAGGTCCACCACCATCCGCATCGAGGGCACCGTGGTGGTCGTGTACGAGCCGCCGAGCTGCCAGCCGGTCGCGTCCACGAGGGAGGATCCGCCGCCGACCGGGTACGGCCCGCGGTTGAACAGCCACTCGATCGGCGCGATCCCGCTCTTGCCCAGCGTCTGGTGCGTCAGCGTGATCGCGTGCAGGTCGCCCCAGTTCCAGTGGCTCGGATCGGATCCCTGCGCCGCGACCAGTTCGTCGTACGCCTGCTTCGCCGACAGTGCGAGCATCTGATCCCGGCCGGTGACGCCGATCTTCGGGTTGGTCCAGAGCGGGTCGTCGGGATGGTCCAGCATCGCTCCGACGACCGTGAACAGACGGCCCTGGCCGGACATCGGCAGGGGAGCCGCACGGTTCTCGAAGATGTTCTTCGCGAGGTTCTGCCAGAGCACGCTCGCATAGGCCGCCGCGGGGGAGTCGGCGGTCGCCTGGGTGTCCCACGACTCCATCAGGTCGACCGCGGCCTTCACTCCCGATCCCTGCAGAGGCACCTTCGCGAACGCCGCGGAGAGCCGCTTGCCGATCCAGCTCTGCTGGTCGAACTGGATGTCGCGCATGTCCTGCGCGGTGAGCGGATGCTGCTTCGCGGTGCGCTGGATGAGCTCGGCGATGCGGGCGGCGCGGTAGCCGTAGTCCCAGTCCCTGGAGAGGAAGTACGGATAGCCGTCGGTCACGATCGCGTTGTTCGCGGTGACGATGTAGCCCGCCTCCGGGTTGTACGACACGGGGAGCTTGTCGAACGGGATGTATCCGGTCCAGTCGTAGGCGCTGTTCCAGCCCGGCTGCGGGTAGTAGCCGTTGCCGGCGCCGCGGATCGGCAGCCGGCCCGGGGTCTGGTAGCCGATGTTGCCCTTCTGGTCGGCGTAGATGAGGTTCTGCGCCGGCACGTCGAAGAGCGATGCCGCGTGCCGGAAGTCGGTGAAATCCTTCGCCGTGTTCATCGCGAAGATCGCCGTCGATGTGGTGCCGGGATCCAGCGCGGTCCAGCGCAGGCTGACGGCGTACTTTCCGGGCAGCGCGGCGGTGGCCGCATCCGGGGCGACGCCGGTCTCGCCACCGGGACCGGATGCCGCAGTCCCCACGATCGGGTGTCCCGCCAGCGCGGTGAAGTCGTCGGTGAGGCCGGAGACGATCGGGCCGTGCACCGTGGAGCGGATAGTGAGCGTGATGTCGGCGGATCCGGCGACCGTGATCGTCTCGGTGCGGGTGGTCAGCGGCACGAGCTTCCCGTCGCGCCAGTAGCTGTCGCCGTCCACCTTCTCGATGTACAGGTCGGTGACGTCGGTGGTGAGATTCGTGAAGCCCCAGGCGACGTTCGCGTTGTGCCCGATCACGATGCTGGGCAGCCCGGAGAAGGAGAAGCCCGCGACGTCGAACGGGCACTGCACGCTCACCGTGCGGCAGCGCAACTGCATCTGGTACCAGACCGAGGGGAGCGCCGCCCCGAGGTGCGGGTCGTTCGCGAGCAGGGGCTTGCCGCTCGCGGTGAGGGATCCGGACACGACCCAGGAGTTGGATCCGATGCCCTCGCCCGGGTTCCCGAGCAGCGTCTGCACGGCCGCCAGGGTGCTCGGCGCGGTCGACCAGTGCACGGTCGCGGTCGTCGAGGCGCCGTTGCTCGCGGCCGTGGTGGTGGACGCGCTCGCGGAGGCTCTCGCAGCGCCGGATCCGCCGCCCTGCGTCATCGGGGTGATCGTCGGGACGATCACCGGATGCGTGCCGAACGGGTACGCCGGGTAGATCTCGTTCATGGTCGCGGCGTCGACCGTGGGGGCGAGCAGCGCCCGGGTCGTCTCGTCTTCGACGTTGCCGCGCAGATCCCAGGCCATCGCCTTCAGCCAGGCGACCGAATCGGCGGGCGTCCAGGGCTCGGGGGAGTAGCCGGGAGCCGTGAGGTCGAGCACCGCGTACTCGAACGACGCCTCGGCGCCCTTGTGGTCGGCGAGGTACGCGTTCACGCCGTCGGCATAGGCCTGGTAGTAGCCGCGGGTGGTCGCGTCCATCGCGTCGACCTCCTTCTGGGCGATGCCGTGCCAGTCGAGCGTGCGCAGGAAGGCGTCGGTGCCGGCTTGCGAGGATCCGAACAGCTCGGCCACCCGGCCGCTGGTCACGTGCCGGCGGAAGTCCATCTCCCAGAACCGGTCCTGCGCGTGCACGAAGCCCTGTGCGAAGAACAGGTCGTGCGTGCTGTCGGCGGTCACCGTGGGGATCCCGCGGTCGTCGCGCTGCACGGTGACCTGCGCCTGCAGCCCGTGCAGCGCCAGCGATCCCGTGGTCTGCGGGAAGGAGCGCTGCACCGTCCACACCAGGAACAGCGCGGCCGCGGTGGCGAGCACCACGATCCCGGCGAGGATCCCGAACGCGACGCGGCCGATGATGCGTCCCCTGTGCCGGCGCGGTTTCACCGTGGGTTCGGCTGACGTCATCGGACGCTCCTTCGGGTGACACGGAGTGTCACGACCGCAAGGATCGCGTCTCCGCTGTGAGACGTCTTCGCATCCTAGCGCCCGCCCCGTCCCTGCCCCGAAGACCGCGGAGAGGGATGTGGTCTTGGGGGAAGGGTGGGACGCGGCCGGGTCAGCCGATCAGGCTGGGCTGCAGGTCGCGCAGGGTGCGGGTGTGCGTCATGCGGGTCACGCCGATCATCGCCAGGATCAGCGCGCCGACGAGCCAGATGCCGAGCACGGCGATGTCGGTCATCGCCCGGCCCACCTGTCCGCCGTACATGAGCTGACGCATCGCGTCCACCACGTACCCCATCGGCAGCACGTGATGCAGCGCCACGAGCGGCCCGGGCAGCGTCTGCCAGGGGAACGTCCCGCCCGCCGTAACGAGTTGCAGCACCATGAGCACGAGTCCCACGAACTGCCCCACCGAACCCAGCCAGACGTTCAGGGCGAGGATGATCGCGGCGTACGTCGCCGACGCGAACACCATGATCCCGAGCGCGCCCCAGCCGTTCTGGAACGTGAATCCGAGCGCCCACGCGAGCACCCCGAGCAGGCCGACCATCTGCACCGCGCCGAACGCGGCGGGTGTCAGCCAGCCGGCCAGCGTGATCCGGATCGGCGAGTGCAGCGCCGTGACCGCGCGGCGCGAGATCGGCTTGATGATGAGGAACAGCGCGTAGATGCCGATCCAGCCGGCCAGCGCCGCGAAGAACGGCGCCAGGCCCTGCCCGTAGTCCTTGGCCGCCGCGACCTTGTCGCTCGACACGTCGACCGGGTTCGCGATGGTCTTCGCCTGCTGCGCGCGCAGCGCGGGGGTGGATGCCGGGATCGCGTCCACCCCGGCCTGGAGTCCGTCGCGCAGCGTGCCGACGCCGGTCGCGAGAGTGCCGAGGCCGTCGTGCAGGCTCTTCGCGCCGTCGCGCGCCGAGGCGGCTCCCGTGCTCAGGGCTGCGGCGCCCGATGCGGCGGTCGCAGATCCGTCGGCCAGCTGCTGGGACTTGTCGGCGAGCGTCGCGCTGCCCGAGGCGACCTGAGCGCTCCCGGCGGCGAGCTGGTCGATCTGGCCGACCGCTCCCTGCACGGTTTCGTTGCCGCTGCGCAGCTTGTCGGCGAGCGGATCCAGGTTCGCGAGCACCGCGTCGATCTCGGCCTGGGAGAGTCCGCGGTTCGCGAGCGCCGTGGCGATGTCGCTGCGCACCTGCGGGAGGGTGTCGGTGGCCTGCTGCACGAGGGATCCGGCCTGGTCGGCGTACCCGGCGAGCTGCTGATTGCCGGCACTCACCTGCTGCGCGCCGTCGGCCAGTGTCGCCGCACCCGCGGCCAGCTGCTGAGAGCCATCCGCGAGCTGCTGCGTGCCACCGGCGAGCTGAGAGGCGCCGTCGGCGAGCTGCGCGGTGCCGTCGGCGAGCTGTCCGCTGCCGGTCACGGCCGTGTTCGCGCCGTCGAGGAGCTTGTTCGCGCCATCGGTCGCCTCGCCGAGCTTGTCGCGCACATCGCTGAGGCCGGTGAGCAGCTTGTCCGCCGCCTCCTGGCCGACCATCTCGGCGACCGAGCGCCGGATCTTCTCGACCGCGGCGGATCCGATCGACGACGCGAGATAGTTGTTCGCGTCGTTCGTCTCGAGCTCGATCCTGGCCTGGTGCGGGGCCGTTCCGGAGGAGGACAGCAGCGCCGCGGAGAACGTGGTCGGGATCGTCACGGTGAAGTCGACATCACCGCTCTTCAGGGCGGCGCGAGCGCTGTCGGCGCTCATCCGCTGCCAGTCGAAGGCGTGCCCGTCGACGAGGTTGCCGGCCACCTTCTCGCCGTAGTTCGTGGTGGAGCCGTCGGCGGTCGAGCCCGCATCGTCGACGACGAGCGCGACCGGGACCTCGGTGAACTTCCCGTACGGATCCTGGTTCGCCCACAGGTACAGGCCGCCGTACAGGATCGGCACCGCCATCAGCGCGATCAGCGCGATCACGGCCATCGGGCTCGCGGTCAGCCGGCGCAGTTCGGCGGCGATCATCGCGGGGACCTTCATCGCGCTGCTCCGTTCGTGGGGGTGGGGTCGTCGGTCCCTGAGCCCGTCCCTGAGCCTGTCGAAGGGACGTCGGGAGAGTTGGGGTCCGGATCCGCTCCGCGATGGCTCCGTCCGTCGCGCAGTCCCCCGCCGTCCTGATCCCGGCTGGCGCCGGGCTCAGGACGGCTCCCGCCAGACCCGATGCCTGCGCGATGGCCGGAGCCATCGCTGCGCTCGGCTGGGTCCTCGGGGACGGGTTCGGGGTCGTCGGGGACGGGGGCGGGCTCAGCGACCGGGACTGTTCTTTCGGGGTCGTTGAGCGAGGACGGCGAAGCCGACCGAGACGAAACGGGGTCTGCGACGGCCTCCGCCTGCGCTCCTCCGTCGGATAGCCGCGTTTCGTCTCGCTCCGGCTGCGCCGGTGCTCGCTCAACGACCCCAAGGGGAGGATCCTGCACGGCTGTCGCTGCGGTGATGTCGGCGAGGGGGCGGACCGGGACGGTGGCGTTGGAGGGGTAGGGCGTCTCGAGCGCCTCGGGGAGGCGTTCGATCACCGCGGCCGCGGATCCGCCGACGATCACGAGCACCGCGAAGCCGCGCTCGGCGAATTCGGTCGCGATCCGCCACCAGCCCTCCGGGCGTCCGCCGTGGCGATCCGGGGAGACCAGCACGAAGCCCTCGACGTCGTCGCGCAGCACGGCCAGCTCGGCCATGACCCGCACGCGCACCGACGGCTTGATCGTGCCGATCGGCCGCGATGCGAGTTCTGCGAAGCCGATCTGCTCCAGCCAGCGCCGGGCGTGCAGTGGCGAGGCGGGGAGCCCCGCGAACATCAGCTCCTCGCCGACGACGCCGGCGAGGGTGACGCCGGGGTGCGGATCGCTGACCTCGGGCGCGTCGACGAGCGCGGTGCGCCGGCGCAGCTCACCCGCGTTGCGCGCGCCATCGATCGTGACCGTGCCGGAGTTCGGGCGCATCCGACCGGTGGCGATGAGCCCCAGCACGGTCGGGCGCAGCTCGGTCTCGGCGAGCACGAAGCGCGCGTGACCCGTCTCGATCTCGAGCGACGTGGCGGGCAGCGCCTGCCCTTTCTTGCCCTTGCTGACCTCGTGCAGTGCGATCCTCATGCGCGGCCCTCCTCGGCGGGAATCGGGGCCAGCGTACCGGCCGGAGGTGGCGTCATCAGATCGGGATGCGCGATGAGCAGCGCCGCGGTCTCGCGCCATGAGAGCCCGACGATGCTCAGCACCGTGCGCACCGCGATACCGCTCGCGGCCGGAGAGGCGGTGTCGGCACGGGTGACCACGGTGCGGGCGGTCTCCTCGATGAGGCGCGCGAGGGTGGGGGCGGCGATGTCGGTGCGCAGCTCGCCGTCGTCCTGTCCGCGCCGCACGAGCGCGGCGAGCACGCGCCGCAGCGGGGCGAGCGCAGTCGCGGTCTCTTCGACGTGCGCCTCGTCCAGCGCGATCGCCGCGGCGACCTGCACGTGTGCCGCCTCGCTCCACAGGTTCGCGGTGAGCCGGGCCAGCGCGATCCGGCTGTCGGCGTCGTCGACCTGCTGCGCGATCGCGTTGAACCGCTGCGCCCCGGCGGCGATGAGCTCGTGCACGAGGGCAGTGCGGTCGTCGAAGTGCCCGTACAGGGCGCGGCGGCTGAGGCCGGCCGCGCGGGCGATCTGGTCCACGGACGCGTGCGGATCCGCCGCGAGGGTCTGCGAGGCGGCGGCGAGGATCCCCGCCCGGTTCGCGCTCGCATCGCGGCGCTGACGGCGGGGGGCGGAAGTGTCGGTCACCGGACCAGTGTACGCCTATCTTGCACATGTGTGTGCAAGATAGCTCCTTATGTAGACCCTACGACGTCGGGAGCAGCAGGCGGAACGCCTCGATGACGGCGCCGGCGCCGGACGTGGCGAGCGCCTGGGAGACCGCCGGCTGGGTGATGCCCTCCGCAGCGGCGAGATCCCGCTGGAACACGCCCAGGCAGCGGCCGTACGTGAGCCGGCGGGTCCGTGCGCTCATGTCGGTGATGAGCTGATCGCGCGCGAGCAGGGCGATGTCGGCCTGCCGGGCGAGGAGGTGCGCGGCCTCCGGCTGGGCGTCATGCGCGACCACCCAGGTGCGCGCACCGGGCACCGTGCGCCGCTGCAGCGCGTGCACGCGGTCGATGGCCTCCCGTGCCGCCCACCATCCCGGCCCCTCGGGGAGCGCGCCCGCCGCGGAGTCGATCTCCTCGACGGGGCCGATGCCCACGCCGAACCGGCAGTCGACGCCCTCGGGCTGCGCGAGGCGCAGCAGCAGCAGGGAGGCGAGGGCGGCGTCGAGCGTCGGATAGACGCCCTGCTGCTCGTCGCCCACCGTCGGTCGCAGCGGCTGTACGGCGAGCGGAGTGTCGGCCTCGACGCGCGCGATGGCGTCGTCGAGCGCGAGCTGTGCGCCGGAGCGGTCGTCCAGGGCGCGAGAGCCGACGATGTCGAGGATCACGGCGATCATGCGAAAAGCTTAACGCTTATCTGCGTCAAAAATATGCGAATCACTGATTTTCTGGTCATATCGACCGTGTTCAGCGGTGACAGAGCGGACGCTCGTAGATTCGCCATATGGCAAGCCGCAGTGAACCGACGGTCGTCCATGGGCCGACGGTCGTCATCGACGGAGCCGGGCGATGACCGCGCTGACCGACGCCCTCGCCGAACTGCTGGCGGAGGGCCTCGAAGACGAGCTGTACACCGCGGGCGCGGCAGGCGTGCGGATCGGCGACGAGCGCGCCCTCGCGGTCGTGGGCCGGCACGGACTCGACGATCCGACCCCGGTGAGCGGCGACAGCCTGTTCGACCTCGCGTCGATGTCGAAGGCCTACGTGGGCGCCGCGATCCTCCGCCTGATCGACGAGGGGCGGATCGATCCGGAGGCGCCGGTGGCGGAGATCCTCCCGGTCGGCGCGGGGGAGGGGCATGACCGGATCACGATGCGGATGCTGCTCACGCACGCCGCCGGATTCCCCGCCGAGCAGCTCTTGTGGAAGGACCGCGCCATCCCCGCCGAGGAGCGCCGACAGCGGGTGCTGTCGACGCCGCTCGAGAGCGCACCGGGGGCCGAGTTCCGCTATTCGTGCGTCGGGTTCATCGCGGCCGGCGCTGTCGCCGAGGCGCTGACCGGGCTCCCGCTTCCCGACCTCGTGCGCACGCTCGTGACCGAACCGCTCGGCCTCGTGCGCACCGGTTACGGCCCGGTCGATCCTGCGCATGCGGTCGCGACCGAGGACGAGTCCTACGTCGGTCGGGGGATGGTCCAGGGTGAGGTGCACGACGAACTGTCCTGGTCGCTCGGCGGTCGGGTCGCCAACGCGGGGATCTTCGCGCCGGTCGGCGAGGCCCTCTCGTTCGCGGAGAGCTACCTCGACGATCGGCTGCTGGGTCCGCGCGGGTGGAGACTCGCCACCTCGCCCGCCCCGGCTCCTGCCCTCCCGGCAGGGTTCGCGCACTCCTACGGACTGCGGATCGCGGATCCGGGGTTCCTCGGCGACGTGCCCGCGATCGGGCACACCGGGTTCACCGGCACGATGTTCTGGGTGCAGCCCGAGCGCCGCGTCGCCGTCACGCTGCTCACCAACCGCGTGCATCCCCGGCGCGACCGGGCCGACATCGGCGCGTTCCGGGTGCGGTTCTCACAGGCGATCGCACGGCTCGCCGCGTCCTGAGCCTTCGCTGACCGTTCCCGGCGCGAGCACGGCTACGCCGCAAGAACTATTCGAGAGGCTGTCGGCGGCTCTCGTGTACTGGGACAGGAAGGCGGCCTTTGAGGTCTTCTCGGAAGAGCACGGCACGGCTGTCTTCTACGACCACCGCGAGGATGTCGGTGGCGAGGATGCGTCTTTCGAGATGTTCGTTGCATCAGGACGTAGCGACAACCCCACGGGGCCAAGGGTGTTTGCCGCGGAGCCTCTGCGGGTCTACACCTGCTATCGGATTGACGTCTCCTTCAAGAACGGTTGGCTCTCCGGCTTCTACCGCGGCAGTGACTCCGACCCGCATCGCCTCGAGTGCCCGAAGGACCTGGTCGGTGCGCTCGGCGACGGGTCGGAGTATCGAGAGCCGTGGATCTTTGACGGATAAGACCTGGATCCACCCCCAGGGACGTTCGAAACCGTTCGGCAGGTACTGCACGACCCGTTAGTAGCGGAACCTCAGTCGGTGCCGGAGTCGAACGCGGCGCCCTCGCTGGCGGCGTCCACGGCGTCGGCGAGCTCCTCGGTAGCCGCCGAGGTCGCCTCGACCGCGCCCGCGATCTCGCCCGCCTCGCCCGCGGTCACGCGGCCGACGAGCTCGCCCGTCGCGCCGCCGACCAGGCCGAGGCTCGCGTACTGCTCGAGGCGGGCGCGCGAGTCGGCGATGTCGAGGTTGCGCATCGTGAGCTGGCCGATCCGGTCGACCGGGCCGAAGGCGGCGTCGCCGACGCGCTCCATCGACAGCTTCTCCGGGCCATAGGACAGGTTGGGGGAGACGGTGTCCAGGATCGTCCAGTCGTCGCCGCGGCGCAGGCGGATCGTCACGGTGCCGGAGATCGTCGATCCGACCCAGCGCTGGATCGACTCGCGCAGCATGAGCGACTGCGGCTCGAGCCAGCGACCCTCGTACATCAGGCGCCCGAGGCGGCGGCCCTGCTCGTGGTACGTCGCGAGGGTGTCCTCGTTCAGGATGCCGTTGACGAGGCGCTCGTAGGCGATGAAGAGGAGCGCCATGCCGGGGGCCTCGTAGATGCCGCGCGACTTCGCCTCGATGATGCGGTTCTCGATCTGGTCGCTCATGCCCAGGCCGTGCCGTCCACCGATGCGGTTCGCCTCGAAGACGAGCTCCACCGGATCCGTGAACTCGACGCCGTTGAGCGCGACGGGGCGGCCGCCGGCGAAGGTCACCGTGACGTCCTCGGTCTCGATCGCGACGGAGGGATCCCAGTACTTCACGCCCATGATCGGGTCGACGGTCTCCAGCGACACGTCGAGGTGCTCGAGGGTCTTCGCCTCGTGCGTGGCGCCCCAGATGTTGGCGTCGGTCGAGTACGCCTTCTCGGCGGAGTCGCGGTAGGGGAAGCCGTGCGCGACGAGCCATTCGCTCATCTCCTGGCGTCCGCCGAGCTCGGTGACGAAGTCGGCGTCGAGCCAGGGCTTGTAGATGCGCAGGCGCGGGTTGGCCAGCAGGCCGTAGCGGTAGAACCGCTCGATGTCGTTGCCCTTGTAGGTGGAGCCGTCGCCCCAGATGTCGACGCCGTCCTCCTTCATCGCGCGCACGAGCAGCGTGCCGGTGACGGCGCGGCCGATCGGCGTCGTGTTGAAGTAGGTCTTTCCGCCGGAGCGGATGTGGAACGCGCCGCAGGCCAGGGCGACGAAGCCCTCCTCGACGAGCGCGGTCTTGCAGTCGATCAGGCGCGAGTCCTCGGCGCCGTACTCCAGTGCACGCCCGGGGATCGAGGCGATGTCGTCCTCGTCGGGCTGGCCCAGGTCGCCCGTGTACGTGTACGGAACCGCACCCTTGTCGCGCATCCACGCGACCGCCACGGAGGTGTCGAGCCCTCCCGAGAAGGCGATGCCGACGCGCTCGCCGACGGGCAGGGACTGGAGGACCTTGGACATGGTATCCAGTCTATCGGCGGGATTCCGCGGGTTTCGACGGATGGTCGGGCGTCGGGGCGTGCGCCCTGCAGCCGTCAGATCAGGCGGACGCCGACGCCGAGGGCGGCATAGGCGGAGGCGGCTCTGCGGTCGCAGGACAGCAGTGTGATGCCTGCGGCTTTGGCGGCGAGGCCGACCAGGCCGTCGTAGACCGCACCGCCGGAGATGCCCGCTTCACTGAACGTGGCCAGCGCGTTCAGGGCGATGTGCGGCGGCAGCGCGACCGAGGCGGGGAACTCGCGGGCTATCACATGCGCCGCGTACGATGCGCTGAACCGGTTGCCTCCTGGCAGGCGAGTCAGAACGGAATAGGTCTCGAACACGGCATGGCCGGAGAGGCCGAGAGTCATCCCCTGCGTGAGCGCAAAGGCCGTTTCGTGTGAAGGGCTCGCGTCTCGCAGGATCGCCAGGGCCGCGCTGGTATCGAGGAGGAGCTCAGCGCTGGTCGGCAAGGCGCAACTCGCGAATGTCGTCTGCGGTGAGCGCGGGCCCACCGGTTATGACGAGTCGTCCGTCCTTCTCGATGACGTTGTCATGGGTCTCGATCTCGATCCGGATCCCATCGCCGTCGATGATCAGATCCACAGGTCCCGGCACCATCCCGAGCCGCTCGCGGATCACAGCAGGGATGACGATCCGTCCCGCCTTGTCCATGGATGCCTTCATGCCATCAAAATACCATTCGAATGGCATGCGTGGTGGGTGGCTTACGCTCCGCGCTTGCGCGACGCCCACACGACCCCGGTGCCGACGGCGAGGATCGCGACGGCGATGCCGACGATGTAGCCGACGACGCCGAGATACCCACCGGGGGCCAGGTGCGGATCGAGGAACGGATACGGGTACCACCAGTGGTTGCCGGTCGCGGGGGCGATGATGAAGTCCGCGCGGATCAGCGTGTAGCCGGCCCACGCGATCGGGAACACGGCCGTGATCCCGACGACGCCCCAGCCCAGGCAGCGCCGGCGCGGAGCGAACAGCACGTCGGCCAGCATCAGCAGCGGCCCCACGACGTGCAGCATCTCGTTCGCCCAGACCACCGTCGTGCCCTGCGGCAGCTCGATGCCGCGCAGCAGGGTGTTGTAAACGATGCCGGTGACGATCATGTACGTCGAGCCGCACGCGAGCAGGATCGCGATCCAGCGCGGTTCCGGCGCGGTGGAGTTCGCGGTGCGCAGGCTCCAGATCGCCACGATGATGAGGATGATGGCGGCCCACAGGTTCGACTCGATCGTGAAGAAGCTGAGGAAGTTCGTCGCGACCGTCGGGACATGGGATCCGTACGGCGTCGGGGACTGCGCGGCGTTGGTCATCGTCACGACGAGCTGGTTGACGACTGCGGTGAGGATCGCGGCGGCGCCGGCGAGACGCACGATGGACCAGACCCTGACCCGGGTCGTCTGCTTCTGCATTCCTCGAAGATAGCGGGGGATCGCGACCGATCGACGGATCACGGTCGGCGGAGGCGCCGAAGGATCGGGTGCTGTCGCCGTGAGAGTCGTTCGTCATTGCCTCCGCGGGCGGCGCGGCCTAGTCTGTGAAGACAGATTCACTACAGAATGGATATGCACGTGGAGCACAGGCACCTCGCGCGATTGATGCTCGGCGCGTCCGGTCTCGGGCGGCGAGCGGAGTCGCCCGGCGATGAGGCCGTGGCACGCGCGACCGCCAGAGCACTTGTCGCGTCAGGACGTCCGATCGACACCTCGAATGCATACGCGTCCGGTCGCTCCGAGCAGCTGCTCGGGCGCGCTCTGCGCGAACTCCCTGCGGCTGAGGCCGCCGACGCCGCGGCGCGCATCGTCACGAAGGTCGACGCCGACCCGCAGACCGGGCGTCTCGATCGGGAACGCGTCCTGCGTTCGGCAGACGAGAGCCTCAGCCGCTTGGGGGTCGACCGGATCCCCCTCCTGCATCTGCATGACCCGTATTCGATCACCTTCGACGAGGCCTGCGCCCGCGGGGGTGCGATCGACGCGCTCGTGGAGCTCCGGGACTCGGGAGTGGCCGGCGCGATCGGCATCGCAGCCGGCCCGGTGCCGCTGGTTGCTCGCTACGCCGACATCGGCGTCTTCGACGCGGTGCTCGTGCACAACCGCTGGACTCTTGTGGATCGCAGCGCGCGGGCCCTCTTCGAACGCGCGTCGCTGCAGGGGATGACGGTCTTCAATGCCGCCCCGTTCGGCGGCGGACTCCTCGCTCGCGGTGCGGCATCGGGATCGACGTACGCCTACCGGCCCGCGACGGAGGAGCTGCGTCGGTGGGTCGCCCGGGTCGAAGCGCTGTCCGCCCGCCACGGCGTGACGCTCGCCGCCGTCGCGCTGCAGTTCTCGCTGCGCGCGCCTTTCATCCACTCGACGATCGTCGGCGCATCCTCCGTGCGGCGGATCACCACCCTCGACGACCTCGCCGACGCCGTCGTCCCCGACGAGCTGTGGAGTGAGCTGGCGGCGATGCCGTCCGCCCCGACGTGGATCGACGACGACCAGGAAGAACGACGATGACCGACTACTGGGAGAGCACCGAGCCTGGCGACGGGCGGCGTGAACCGCGAGCGCAGCGACGCTCCGACGCCCGCACGCAGAGCCTGAACGGGATCTGGCGGTTTCGACTCTCGCCGACCGGCGCGGGAACCGGCGACGCCTTCCTGGGTGAGGAGTTCGACGACACCGGATGGGACGAGATGCCGGTGCCTTCGCATTGGGTGCTCGAACCGTTCACGCCGCTCGCCGGTGGCGCGGCGCGCTCGATGCGCGGAACGCCGGAGGGGCCTCTGTACACGAACACGTCCTATCCCATTCCGCTCGATCCGCCGAACGTCGGGCCGGACAATCCCACGGGCGACTACCGCCTGGTGTTCGATGGTCCGGAAGGCTGGGATGCCGCCGTCCTCCGATTCCAGGGCGTGGATTCGTGCGCGAAGGTATGGCTCAACGGGACGGAGCTCGGCTGGTCGATGGGCAGCCGGCTTCCATTCGAGTTCGATGCGCCGCTGCGGCCGGGGCCGAACGTCCTCTGCGTGCGGGTCCACCGCTGGTCTGCCGGAACGTACCTGGAGGACCAGGACATGTGGTGGCTTCCCGGCATCTTCCGGGACGTCGAACTCCTGGAGCGTCCGGCAGACGGGATCGAGGACTTCTTCGTCCACGCCGATTTCGATGCCGCCACAGGGATCGGGACGCTGCGCGTGGACGCGTGGGGCACGGACGGCGCGATCTGCGCGAGGGTCGAGGTGCCGGAGCTCGGCGTGCACGCGGAGTCCGGCGAGACGGTCACGATGCTGGTCGAGGCCTGGAGTGCCGAATCGCCGAGGCTCTACACGGGCGTGCTGCGCACACCCGGCGAAGCGGTGGAGCTGAGGATCGGGTTCCGCCGTGTCGAGGTGCGCGATGGCGTGCTGCTCGCCAACGGCGCGCCGCTCGTGTTCCGCGGAGTCAATCGTCACGAGCACCATCCCGACACGGGCCGCACGCTCGATCGCGACACGATGCGTCAGGACGTCATGCTCATGAAGCAGGCGAACATCGATGCCGTTCGCACCAGCCATTACCCGCCGCACCCCGAGTTTCTGCGCCTGTGCGATGAATACGGTCTGTGGGTCGTCGAGGAGTGCGATCTCGAGACGCACGGATTCATCTTCGCGGGTTGGGAGGGCAACCCTCCGGCGGAGCCGGCCTGGCGCCCTGCGCTGCTGGATCGGCTGCACCGCACGGTCGAACGCGACAAGAACCATCCCAGCGTCGTGATCTGGTCGATGGCGAATGAGAGCGGGATCGGGGAGACCTTCGGAACGATGCGCGGCTATCTCGCCGAGCGCGACCCCGCGCGACCGGTTCTGTACGAGCGGGATCCGTCGTATCGCGACTCCGACTTCTTCTCACTCATGTACCCGTCGCTCGATGAGCTCGATGCCATCGGGAGACGGGAGGAGCCACGCCCTGACGGGGTGACCGGGGCCGAGGACGAGCGCCGGCGCGGGCTCCCCTTCCTCCTCGTCGAGTACGCGCACGCCATGGGCAACGGCCCCGGTTCGCTGCAGGACTACTGGCGCATCATGACCGCCCACGACCGCATCTGCGGCGGTTTCGTGTGGGAGTGGATCGACCACGGCTTCTCCGCGGTCGATGAAGACGGCCACGCGTACGTCATGCACGGGGACGACGTCATCGGCTACGAGCCCCGTGGCGGGAGGTTCAGCCTGCACGGTCTCGTCTTCAGCGACCGCACGCCGACCCCGGGGCTGGTCGAGCTGGCGCGGGCATATGCGCCGCTCGAGATCACGATCGAGGTCGACGCGCGCGGGCGGGCGACCGCCACCGTACGCAACACTCGGCATGATGCGGACACCTCCGACGTCGTGTTCTCGTGGACGGCCGAGTCGGACGGCGTCACGATGGGGAGCGGATCGCTGGCAGTCCCGATCCTCGACGCCGGCGCGGCGGCCGTCGTCGAGCTCCCGCTCCCCGCGCCCTTGCATGAGGCCGTGGTGACCGTCGAGGCCGCTCTGGCAGCGGATGCGGCCTGGGCTCCGGCCGGCCATGTCATCGCGTGGGGTCAGGGCCTGTCGGAAGGGGAACCGCCGTCGAGGAGCGAGACGGCGCTGCCGCCGGTCAGCGGGGGCGTCCGCGCGGCGGGGCTCGTCTCGGTCGGATCCGCACGGTTCGACGGGGCGACAGGACGGCTCGTGCAGCTGGGAGGGATCGAGCTCGACGGGCCCTGGCTCGATCTGCACCGCGCGCCCACGGAGAACGATCACGGGCAGGGCTCGCTGAACGACATCGCTTCCGTCTGGGCCGCGACGGGCATGGATCGCATGCTCCAGCGCGTCGATGACGTGTCGCACGGCGACGGCTGGCTGCGCACGCGTGGCCGCACGGCGCCGAGCACCCACCCGCACGCCGTGGAGTGGACGATGACCTGGAGGGCGGAGGGGCAGGGCGTCCTGCTCGATGTGGATGCTGACTTCGTCGGACCGTGGCGAGACACGCCCTACCAGCACCGGGACATCTGGGTACCCCGGCTGGGGCTGCTGTTCGCGCTCCCCGGTGGCATGGACCAGGTGCGGTGGTACGGCCGCGGACCGGGTGAGACCTACGTCGACTCGTGCGAGGGCTCACGGACGGGACGATTCGCGTCGAGCATCGATGCCTTGCAGACCCCTTACCCGGTCCCGCAGGAGAACGGCAATCACGTGCAGACGAGATGGCTGGAGATCGAAGGCGCTGGCGCGATGCGGGTGACCGGTCGGCCCGAGTTCGACTTCACCCTCCGCCGCTGGACATCGGTGGACCTCGAGCGCGCGTCCCGTCCGGCTCAGCTCGTCGATTCCGGCACCGTCTGGCTCAACGTCGACCATCGTCAGCAGGGGATCGGATCCGCGTCCGTGGGCCCGGCCCTCCCCGAGCGCTACCGGGTACCGCGTGAGCGGACCCGCTGGTCGGTGCACCTTGCGTGAGCAGACGTCACGTGCCGAGCGTGCGGATCCGCTCGAAGAGATCGTCCGCGCCGACCTGGCCGCCCTTCAGGAGCAGCTCGACCCCGTCCACCTCGAGGCCGGGAGCGATGGCGCGCAGGAGCACGATGTTGCCCCACGGATTGGCGGCGATCTCGAGCGACCTGGCTCCCAGCAGCCCTGCGATGCGGCTGGACGTGTCCCCTCCGCAGACGACGACGCGGCGCACGCCCGCGTCCGTGATCGCGGCGCGGACGAACTCCGCAGCGGCCCGAGCGATGGCCGGTAGCGGGTCGCTCGCCGCGACGACCGCGTCATCGGAGGTGAGCACGACGCTGGTCCCGGCGCGCAGGTGACCGACGACGGATGCGATCGCGTCGCTGTCTGCGGGCAGCGGCAGCTGCTGAACATGCCAGCCCGCGCTCGCGGCGGCCATGGCCTGCCGTCGCGTCTGCGCCGATCGGCTCCCGGAGACCACCAGCACGGGCCCGGGCGTGGTCGTGGTCGTCGGGAGCGGCGCCGCGAATCCCCCGTCTGCCGTGGCGAGCCCGAGGCTGAGCCCACCGGAACCGATCGCGAACACCGGCGGGCGCAGCAGGGCGAGCGCCCCACCGATGAGCGAGACGTGGTGGTCGTCGAGCGCATCCAGCACGACGCCGACCTCGCCGTCCGCCCCGTGCGCGAGGAGCCGATCGGCGAGATCGGCGGGCGACGTGTATTCGGTGAAGGGGATCGCACCGATCGGCAGCTTCGTCTGACGGCCGAGATGGACCGCGAGCTCCGACTCCGTCATGGGGGTCGAGGGGTGCCGCGACATCGTGGGCTGCCGGTCCAGCCGGTACACGTGGCCGTTCTCGGCGGCGAAGTGATGACCGAAGACCGTGTAGCGGCCGAAGTCCGGCTGGGCGAACAGCAGCGGGATCACCGCCGGGGCCACGATCTCTCGGCCGAGTTCGATGACCCGGCCGAGGCTGCCGATGTCCGGCGAGGAGTCCGCAGTCGAGCACGCCTTGAACTGGATGACGGGAGGCCGCAGCGACGTCAGGGCTTCGAGTGCGGGTCGCACCTCCGCCTCCCAGGCATCGGAGCCCAGCGAGCGCGCGATGCCGGCGATGCCGACGACATCGACCTCCGTGGCCGCTTCCGCGAGCACCGTGCGATCCGGGACGCCGACGAACAGTCGGCCACGCCAGCCGCGGCGGGCGAACTGCAGGAGCGCATCGACGCTCCCCGTGAAGTCGTCTCCGTAGAACGCTGCGCGCAGTCCTGAACCGGACGTGACATCCGCCGCGCCCAGTTCCTCGGGGCGTTCAGTCACGGGCCGGTCCGAAGAGCTCCGTCGCCCTGCGCAGCGGCTGCGATGCCGCGAGGGCGTCCTGCACGGAGTCGCCGCGCGCAGCCGATGCCCAGGCGTCCCGCATGCTCTCGACTCCTGCGCGGGCACCGTCCGGATGACCGTGGATGCCGCCCCCGGCGAGCACGAGAAGATCTGTGGTGCCGACGGCGGCGTGCGTCGCGTGGGCGAGCCCGCCCCACTGGCCGGAGGACAGCACCGGCACGGTCGGCGTCAGCCCCAGGAGCGGTTCGCGCACTGCGGCGATCGAGTCGAGCACGGCGGCATCCGTCTCATAGAACTTGTTGCTGATCCCGTTGGTGTGCAGATGATCCGCCCCCGAGAGGCGGGCGAGCTTCTGCCACGCTCGGAAGCTTATCCCGATCTGCTCGGACCGGCCGATCGCGCCGAACATCGCGCGGTGGCCGTGGATGGGTAGGGCGGAGCGTCGGCGCAGGTATTCGAGCCCGGCGAGGCCGATGAGATTGATGCACGCCATGACGCAGGTGCCGCCCGCACGGACGACGAGATCGTGGTTCGCCTCCAGGCGATCGATGTCGTCCGTGATGTTGAACGCGTACATCGGCTTGCGCCCTGTTCGGTCGGCGTGCCGTTCGAGCACCGGCATGACGGCCCGCACCCGTTCGACGAGCGGCGACGCGGGGCTGTTGCCCTGGAGCTCGTCGTCCTTGATGAAGTCGATCCCGGCGTCGCACAGCTCCTGCACGACCTCGGCCAGCTCGTCGGGGGAGAGCCCGATGCTCGGTTTGATGATGGTGCCGATCATCGCACCATCGGGACGGCCCATCAGACGGCGGGTGCCTGCCACGCCGTAAGCGGGTCCCGCATAGCGATCCGAGAACGCCGACGGCAGCTCGAGATCGACGAGCCGGACGGCCGCGAGCTCCTTCAACTCGAACAGGTTGCCGGCGACGGCGGCGAGCAGGTTCGGCAACGACGGTCCGAAATTGTCCAGCGGGAACCTCAGGCGCAGGCGTGCGCGGCGTCGCTCCGCCGGATCCCCGATCGTGCCGGGAAGAGGAGCGAAGGCGCTCGGCTCGAGTTCGTCGACCGATTCCACCTGAGCGGCGAAGCGCGCACGGACGTCGTCGGATTCGCGCGCGACGCGGACGAACGTGCCGGTCGACTGTTCGCCGGCGAGCACCTCTGCGGCGTGCAGGAGCGGCATCGACGTCTCGATGATGTACGTCGCGATCACATGCTGCGGTGTCGTCATCGGTTCACCACACGACCGGGAGCCACACGGACATCTCACCGGCACCGCGGTTGCTCCACGCGAAGTACGGCACGAGCCTGGTCCGCACCGTCTCGAGCGGATCGTCCGCGAGATCCTCGTAGAGCGCGCTGTCGCCGCCGAGGGGCAGCAGGGCGAGCTCCGCCTCGAGGGCGATGACCGGCACCCCCGCGATCTCGGTCTGGACCGGCACGAACTCGGTGCCCCGCCGCACGGCGACGCGCTCGAGCGCGATCCCCTCGGGCAGGTCTGCGCTCTCGAGGCAGTACACGACGGGTCCGCGCTGGACGGCCACGTGCCCGGCGACCTCCTCCGCCAGCCGGTGCCCTCGCAGGATCCGGACAGGCATCGGAACGACGAGCTCGACGGTGTCGCCCTGCTGCCAGGCGCGCTCGATGCGTGCGTACCCCGGGCTGACGGCGGTCGCCGGGGCTCCCGCGACGGAGAGCGTCGAGCCGTCCGCCCAGTCCGGTACGCGCACGTGCAGGGGGATCCCGCCGTCGACGGCCTCGGTCGCCACGAAGCGGATCCGCCCGTCCCACGGATAGTCGCTCTCCTCGCGCAGTGCGAGGACGCGGGTGCCCTCGACGGCGCGGACCGCCCCGCCGCCGTAGAGGTGCAGGTGAAGGCCGTCGGCGGAGACGGATGCGGCGCGTTCGTGGAAGCGCGCGAGGGTGCGCGCGGTGTTCGGCGGGCAGCAGAAGCAGCTCAGGTACGTCTCACGCAGCCGGGCGTCGGAGGGCGGCGGCGCCGGGACGGGGTGCAGCGCGGTGTCTCCTGGACGCCGCAGCGGAAACGGCAGGCCGCGGACCTGGCGCAGCGGGTTCGTGTAGAAGAAGTCGTCACCGGACAGTCCGATCCCGGCCAGCAGGCTGTTGAAGGCGATCTTCTCGATGATGTCGGCGTAACGCGAGTCGGCGGTGAGCGCCAGCATCCGTTCGCTCCACAGGATCATCCCGATGTTCGCGCACGATTCGTTGTGCGCGGTGGTGTTCGGCAGCTGGTACGCCCGGCCATAGGCCTGGTGCACGCGGCTGATGCCCTCCTGCCACGGCGAGCCGTCGGGGGAGGCACCGTCATAGAGGGCGCCGCAGCCGCCGGTGATGTACAGCTTCGTGTCGACGACGTCGCGCCATAGATTCTCCAGGACCGCCTGCAGCTCATCGTCGCCCGTCTCGGCGACCAGATCCGCCAGCCCCGCGTACAGATAGTTGGCGCGCACCGCGTGGCCGGATGCGACGGTCTGCTCGCGCACGGGGAGGCGATCCTGGTTGTCGTCGCCGCCTTCCTCGAAGTCGTCGCGCACCTGCAGGAACCGCTCGGCGAGTCGCAGGTACTGCAGTTCACCTGTTGCACGGTACAACTCGATGACCGCCATGTAGTGAGAGGGGCAGATCGCGCTGCGTGCGAGCTCGAGCGGCCGGTTCCGGGCGAGGTCCTCGAGGAATCCCGCCGCCTTCTTCGCGGCATCCAGCAGCAGCTCGCTCCCGGTCACCTCGTGGTGACGCACGCCGGCGGTGATCAGATGACCGAGGTTGTAGGTCTCGAACGCGAATCGGTCGCCGAGCTCGACCGCGTCCTGTTCGTGGGCCGCCGCGATGATCGTCGGGGTGTGCAGGTACCCATCGGCGCGCTGCACCTTGGTGACCAGCCGGGCGAAGTCGTCGATCGTCGCGCGCAGCTCGTGCGTGGGGTCTGTCTCGAGTTGCGCGATCGCTGCTTCGAGCCACTTGTAGACATCGCCATCCATGAACGGCGGCCCGGCATGCTCGCCCTCCTCCATCCCGGCGGCGACGCGGAAGTTGCGCATACCAGGGCTGATCGCCGGATCGTCGAGCAGGGAGCTCATCCGGGGGATCGTGACGTCGTGCGTGCGGGTGGTCACGCCGCCCCAGAAGCCGGAAACCCAGCGTGCGCCGTCGGCGCCGAGCGGAGCGAGCACGGCGTGCGGTCTCGGCGGGGGATTCGTCGACATGGGATGCGTTCCTCTCTGCCGTGCCGTTCCTTGTGACGCGGCACTTCCCTCGCGGATCCGTGTGCCACAGGGGGGTCTGCACGTTCTCGCGAACCTGCATGATGATGCAGTGTAGCTCGAACGCGGGTCGAAAGTGAATAGAATTTCAATACCAACTATTGACACACCCTCCATCTCGTCCTACTCTCGCCTACATAACCCGTCACCAAACCTGCATTGTCGTCGTCAAGGAGGACGCTATGATCACCCGCCGAACCCGCCGCAGCTTGCTCGCGGTCGGAATCGCGCTTGCCACGGTCGTCCCGCTGGCCGCTTGCTCCTCGGGCACCGGCTCGAGTGGGAGCACCGCCGCGAGTGGCAAGGATCCCGCCAAGTTCACGGTGCTGACCGCGAACGAGAACACCACCATCGCCACGGAGCTGGATGCGCTCGCCGCCGGCGCGTGCAAGGCGGAGAACAAGGCACTGCCTCTCGAGCACCAGACGGTCGCCCAGGCCGATGTCGTGCAGAAGGTCACTCTCCTCGCGAGTCAGGGCGCCCTTCCGTCCCACTTCATCGCGGGCACCGCGATGGTGCGTCCCGCGGGCGACCTCGGTGCCGCCAAGCTCACGCTCGACTACAAGTCCGCATTGACCGATCTCGGTGCCTGGGGCGACGTGCTCCCGGCGGCCTCATCGACCGTGCAGAGCGTCTACGGCCAGATGGTCTCCCTGCCCTACCAGTACAACGTCGAGGGCATCTGGTACAACAAGGAGATCTTCACGAAGCTGGGTCTCACCACGCCGAAGACGTTCGATGATCTGCTCGCCGACGCGAAGACGATCAAGGATGCCGGCTACACGCCGTTCGCGATGGACGGCAAGGATGCGTGGCCCATCACGCGTCTCATCGGCATGTACATCTTCCGCAACGTCGGACCCGACGCTATGCAGGCCGTCAAGGACGGGAAGGCGAAGGTCACCGACGCCGAGTACCTCAAGGCCGCGCAGGAAGTCCAGAAGATGGCTCAGGCCGGCTACTTCGGCGACGGATTCATCTCGAAGGACGGGGCCACCGCGAACAACGACTTCCTGACCGGCAAGGCCGCCATGAAGTACGACGGATCGTGGTTGCTCAGCAACATCAACGACAAGGCGCAGGACACCATCGGTGCGGACAACATCGGACTGGCTCCGTTCCCTGCCGTCGACGGCGGCAAGGGCAGCATCGACCAGTGGGCGGCGAACGCGGGTGCGGCGATGGCGATGAACGCCAAGTCGTACGGCCCCAAGACGGGCGCCTGGCTCAAGTGCATCACGCAGAACTACGGTGCACAGGCGCTGCAGGATGCCGGCGTGATCTCCGGCTTCAAGGTCAACAAGGATGTGACGGGCGTGCCCGCACCGACGAAGATGGTCCAGGAGAAGGTCGCCGGCATCAAGGAGACCGTGCTCTGGTTCGAGGCGCTGATGGATGCCAAGTCCACCGGGCTCGCACAGTCCAACATCTCGTTGCTGACCACCGGTCAGATGACTCCGCAGGACTACATGTCGCAGTTGCAGACGAGCCTCGACGCCAACAAGTAACACGCATCCGAGATCGGTCCGGGTCGCCGCGCGCGGCCCGGACCGACGGATACGGGAGGTTCCAACCATGAAGCGCGTCTTCGGTGATCGCAAGACGATCATCATCCTGCTTGCCCCCACGCTCATCATCTACGTGCTGCTGAAGCTCGTTCCGGTGCTGTGGTCGCTCGGGCTGTCCTTCTTCGAGGGCAACACCCTGCGCGGGTTCGAGTTCGTGGGAATCTCGAACTTCACGAAGTTCTTCACTGATCCCGCGGCGATGCAATCCCTGTGGGTCAGCGTGATCTTCGCCGTGCTGGCCACGGCGGGTCAGATCGTCTTCGGGTACCTCCTCGCACTTCTGTACGTGTTCGTGCTCCGCAAGGGCTCCGCGTTCGTGCGTACGGCGGTCTTCTTCCCCATGGTGCTGCCGACCGTCGCCGTCGCGCTGCTGTTCCGCAGCTTCGTCTCCGTCGGGAGCAATCAGGGGCCGGTGAACGGCGTCATCAACTTCTTCGGCGGGCACAGCATCGAGTTCCTCGCTTCGACGATCGGCACGATGGGCGTCGCGCTCGCCATGACCTACTGGAGCTCGATGGGCTTCTACGCCGTGTTGTTGTACACGGGGCTTCTCGACATCCCGGACGAGATCATCGAATCGGCCCGGCTGGACGGTGCCAACGGGATGAGGCTCGTGCGGCATATCGTGATCCCGCTGTCACTGCCGATCCTGATCTCATCGATCATCTTCAGCTTCAATTCCACCCTGAAGGTGTTCGACAGCCTGCTGGCGCTCAACAACGGCGGGCCCGGCACCTCGACCTCTCCCCTCACGCTGTACATGTATCGCACCGCGTTCGAGTATTCGCAGTACGGATACGGCAGCACGATCGCCCTGGTGCTGACTCTTCTCTGCCTCGTCTTCACACTCGCGGTCTTCCGCTCGTCGACACGGAAGGCGGATGCCTGACATGACCGCCACTCAGACCCTGATCCAGGCCCGCCCTGAGTCGCGCAAGCTCGGTGGGCGCGACCGTCGGCCGGTGGGACAGCGGGCGATCCGCGTCATCCGACGGCTTCCCGTCTGGATCCTCGTCGCCGTCCTGCTCGTCATCGTGCTCTACCCGCAGCTGTGGGTGGTCCTCGGCTCGTTCAAGTCGCAGACCGAGTTCTTGTCGAACCCGACCTGGGCGCTGCCAGAGGGCTGGGACCTCAGCAACTACGTGCAGGCATTCACGCGCGGCAACGTCGCGGTGAACTATCGCAACAGCCTCCTGGTGACGATCCCGTCGGTGGCGCTGATCCTGTTCCTCGGCGTGGCCGCCGGCTACGCGCTCGAGATCATGGTGTGGCGCGGACGCAACGCGACGCTGCTGCTGATCCTCGGGGGGATCATGGTCCCCGGCCAGATGATCCTCGTGCCGTTGTTCACGACGTATTTCCGCATCGGGATCACCGACACGCTGTGGCCCATGATCATCACCTACACCGTCATGGGGATCCCCCTCACGACGTTCCTGATGGCCGCATACTTCCGCACCGTCCCCCGGGAGATCTTCGAGGCGGCGACCGTCGACGGCTGCGGACCGCTGCGCGCGTTCTTCCTGCTCGGACTTCCGCTGATGCGCAACGCGATCCTCACCGTCGCGCTGGTGCAGTTCTTCAGCGTCTGGAACGACCTTCTGATCGCGTTGACGTTCACGACGAGTCCCTCGCTGGCGACGATTCAGGTGGGCCTTCTCAGCCTGAACGACGAATACGGTTCCACGCAGTACGGGCCCCTGTTCGCGGCGATCTCCATCAACATCGTCGTGCTGGGGATCATCTTCGTCTTCCTGAACAAGAAGATCATGGCTGGCCTCGCGGCGGGCTCACTGAAAGGATGAGGTCATGACGCGGATCGCGTTCCTGCACACCGGCGCGGTGAACATCGCGCCGTTCGGAGAACTCGCGGGCGAGCTTCTGCCCGGGGTCACCGTCGTGAACTATCTCGATGATCGCATCGTCGCAGACCTCGGCGACGCCGATCGCGCGGCGTCCGTTCCGGAGCGGGTCAACGACCTCGTGCGTGCCGCCGCGGCAGGGGGAGCGGATGCCGTGATGCTCACCTGCTCTTCCATTTCCGAACTGGCCGAGCCCGCGGCCGCGGCGGCCGGCATCCCGGTGCTCCGCGTCGACGAGGCCATGGCGGACGCCGCCGTGCGCACCGGGCGACGGATCCGGGTCCTCGCGACGCTGGCCACGACGTGCCGTCCGACGATGGCACTGATCGAGGAGCGCGCCGCTCTCGCGAACGCCCAGCCCGAGCTGACCAGCGAAGTCATCGAGGGGGCGTTCGCGGCGGTGTCGACGGGCGACCGCGCCACGCACGATCGACTTGTCAGAGCCGCGATCGGACGGGCTGCGGCGCACGCAGACGTCGTGGTCCTCGCCCAGGCGTCGATGGCATCGGCCGCGGTCGACTTCCCCGTGGATGTGCCCGTGCTGGCCAGCCCGCGTCTCGGCGTCGAACGTCTCGCTCAGCGCGCGGGCTGAGCCGCCGACACGTCGGGGGCTCGATCGATGAGAGCCTCGGCGGTACGCACGTCGGTGACGAGGGCGTTGACCCAGCCACCGGCGATCGCACCGTGAACCGCCTCCAGTTTGCGCTCGCCGCCGGCCACGCCGACCCGTCGCGGGATGCGACGAAGGTCGGCGGCGGGGATCGCGATGATCCGGTCATCGAGCGCGCCGAGCACCGGCGAGCCATCCGCGCGGAAGATCCGATGGCAGATGTCGCCCACCGCGCCCTCGTCGATGAGGGAGGCGGTCTCCGCAGCGGAGAACGCATTGCCGCTGGACGCCAGCAGATCGGACGGCTCCACGCTGCCGATGCCCATGATGGCCATCGTCAGGTCGCGCCAGCGCAAGGTCACCTCGCCGAGCGCCCCGTCCAGAATGCTGTCGCGGATGTCGGGACCGGCCACGACCCCGGGTGCCTGCACGTAGACGGCTTCCGCTCCGAGCATGCGGGCGAGCTCACCCAGAAGTCGATTCGAGTGGCTCTGCACCTCGGCGACGCCGACTCCGCCGAGCAACTGCACGACATCGGTGGCGCCGCGGACGGTGAAGGGGCGCATGCGATCGACCATCGCGAGGAGGGTCTGACTCCACGACGAGATGCCGATGCGGTCGGCGCCCGCGAGGGTGGCCTCCAGGTATGCGGCCGCGCCGGCGCCGATCGCGGCGATGGTCTCGGAATCGTCCGCGTCGGGGCTGACGTCGACGACCACGGCCTCGGCGAGCCCGTACCGCTGCTCGAGCTTCTCCTCGATGTCGGCGTACAGGCCGGGAGCCACGGTGACCGTGGTGCGCACGATCCCGACGTCGACCGCCCGCTTGAGCAGACGCGACACCTTCGCCTGAGAGATGTTCAGCGCGGTGGCGATGTCGGCCTGGCGGACGCCGCGCTCATGGTACATCCGAGCGACCTTGGTGAGCAGGCGCACCTGCCCGTCCAACGGGCGTGCATGGCCTTGCGTCATCAGTGTTCCCTTCCAGGGTCGGCGACTACCCTAGCGCCTGCCACGACACGCACGTGCTCGCCGTGGCCCACGGTCTCGAGTTCCGAGCCGGGCAGGTCGATGGTCGCCGAGGAGCCCACGGGGACGGACATGGTCGCGTGCAGATCGTCCCCGTCCCAGCGCCACGATATCGCCGCGTCGCCGTACGGGGTCCTGTGCCGGGCCGCGGCGTGGGTGAGCCCGCCGCCCGGCCTCGGGGCGAAGCGGATCCGTCGGTACCCCGGGTCCTCCGCGGCGAGCCCCGCGACGACGCGGTACATCCAGTCGGCCACGGCGCCCAGTGCGTAGTGGTTGAAGGACGTCATCTTTCCCGGGTTGACCGTGCCGTCGGGCAGCAACGAGTCCCAGCGCTCCCAGACGGTGGTGGCCCCCATGTCCACCTGGTAGAGCCACGACGGACACTCCCGTTCGAGGAGGAGGGCGTATGCCGCCTCGATGTGGCCCGCTTCCGTCAATGCATCCGAGACGAGCGGCGTGCCCACGAACCCCGTGGCGATGCGATTCCCGGATTCCGCGACGAGGGTCGCGAGGCGGTCGCCCGCGGCCCGCCGTCGCTGCTCGTCCCCGATGAGTCCGAACCGCAGTCCGAGGGCGTACGCGGTCTGCGCGTCGCTCGTCATCGTGCCATCCGGCCGAACGTAGGCGTTCTCGAACGCCGCCGTGACCTCATCCGCGAGGGCTCCGTAGCGGTCGGCATCGTCCGCCCGCCCCAGCACCCCCGCCATGCGGGACAGGATCCGTGCGGAGTGCGCGAAGTAGGCCGTGGCGACGAGGTACCGGTCGGTGCGGCCGGCGGCCGGATCCTCCGGCGGTGCGGCAGGATCCAGCCAGTCGCCGAGCTGGAAGCCGGAGTCCCACAGTCGATCCGGTCCCGTGAGACGGGAGACGAGATCCACCCAGGCGCGCGCGCTGTCGAACTGATCGCGGAGCACCGCTTCGTCGCCGAACCGCTGGTAGAGCGTCCACGGGAGAAGCGTGGCGACATCGCCCCACGCGGCTCCAGGGCGCAGCGGGGTCCACTTGTCGACCGCCGGGATCACGGGGACGTACCAGGGCACCGTGCCGTCGGGCAGCTGCTCGACGGCGAGATCACGCAGCCACCCGGTGAGCATCCCCGACACGTCGAACAGGGTTGCTGCGGTGGGCCCGAACACCTGGATGTCACCCGTCCATCCGACGCGCTCGTCGCGCTGCGGGCAGTCGGTGGGAAGGTCGACGATGTTGCCCCGCATCCCCCACACGACGTTCTCGTGCAGCTGCTGCAGGGCAGGATCGGAGAGGGTCAGCCACCCCGTCCGCTCGAGATCGGTGTGGTAGACGCGCGCCGTGAGCGCCCCGGCGGCCGCGTCGGCGTCGAGGTCGCCGGGCCACCCCGTGATCTCGACGTACCGGAAGCCGTGGAACGTGAATCGCGGCTCCCATTCCTCGTGAGCCCTCCCGGCGAGGGTGTACGAGTCGCTCGACCGCGCGGACCGCAGCGGCCGCGTGTAGAGCTCTCCGTCCTGCAGGACCTCGGCGGTGCGCATCGTGACCGTGGTTCCGACCGGCCCCGACACGCGGATGCGCACGCGCCCGACCAGGTTCTGGCCGAAGTCGAGGATCCGCGTCCCGGAAGGAGAGGTGAGCACCGCGATCGGCGCCAGCTCCTGCGTGCAGCGGACGGGCGGGGCTGTCGGGGCGACGAGCGTCGCGGGATCGCGGTGACGCTCGGAGACGACGTCCCATCCGGCGTCGTCGAAGTCGGGCAGCGACCATCCGGTCTGCTCTTCCCGCGCGTCGTAGTCCTCGCCGTCGTAGATGCCGCTGCGAAGGATCGGGCCGGCCGCCGACCGCCAGGACCAATCCGTGCCGACGGTCTCGCGATGGCCATCGGAGTACAGGAGCTCCAGCTGTCCCAGGAAGGACTGGTCGTCGCCGTAGAGGTTGCGGAACCCCCCGTACCAGCCGAGGCGACCCCGGTACCAGCCGTCACCGAGCCAGGCGCCGATCGCGTTGCTGCCGGTCCGCAGCAGTGGAGTGACGTCGTAGGTGTAATAGCGCAGCCGGCGTCCGTACACGGTCCACCCGGGCGAAAGGGCGTCGTCACCGACGCGGTGCCCGTTGATCTCGGCCTCATAGAGCCCGTGCGCCGTCGCGTACAGGCGGGCGCTGACGAGTCCGTCGTGAACATCGAAGGCCCGGCGCACGAGGGAAGGCCGGCGCTCATCCGAGTGCGGGTCTTCGGTGCGAACGGCGCCGACCGGACGAGCGATCCAGTCCGACGGAACCAGCAACCCGACCTCCAGCCGCGTGGGCGCCGAAGGCTCGGACCAGATCCCGTCCGCCCCCTGTACGCAGACGCGCACCGAGGCGATGTCGCGTGAGCGCAGGGGGTCACCCGGCCAGGGAACCAGGATCTGCTCGGCCGAGGAGACCTCGTGCTGCTCCCCGCGGCCGTCCCGGTCCACGAGCAGTCGGTAAGAGACCTGCCGCCATCCGGCGGGCGCGACCGCGACGGACCACGACACACGAGGGGTGCTCTCCCCGATGCCGAAGGGGCGGCGATGGTGCTCCAGGCGCGGTGCGTCGACGCTGACGAGGGACATGTACTCTCATTTTCTTGCAGATGTGTATGGTTATTCATATCCTAGCAACGGTCGCGTGGATGCGGCCAGTCCCGGAGGGAGCAGCCATGATCATCGGCGTCACCGGAAGCGGAGGAAAACTCGGACGCGCGACGGTCGAGAGACTCAGATCCGACGGTCATCGAGTGATCGGGTTCGATGTCGCGGGGCCGGCCGGTCCCGGCTTCACCCGCGTCGATCTCACCGATTTCGGCCAGACGATCGATGCGCTGTCATCGATCACCGCTCGTCATGATGGTCTCGACGCACTCGTGCACCTCGCCGCGATCCCCGTCAACGGCATCGTCCCGGACGCGGCGACCTTCCACAACAACACGACGGCGAGCTTCAACGTCCTCTTCGCCGCCTACCGGGCTGGCATCAAGACGGTCGTCACCGCATCCAGCATCACCGCGATGGGGTTCCCGTTCGACCAGGCTCCGCCCTCACTGCCCGTCGACGAGACTTTCACACGCGCGCACAACACGTACGGGCTGGGGAAGGTCGCCGAGGAGGCGATCGCGGCGCAGCTGGTCGGCTGGACCGAAGGCATGTCGATCACGGCGCTGCGCTTCACGAACGTCGTGGCTGCGGATGAGTACTCCACCTTCGATCGCGCCGGCGACGTCGACTACCGCCGCGATCTCCTCGGATCCTGGATCGACGCGCGAGACGGCGCCGCCGCGATCGCACTCGCGCTCGGTGCGGCGGAGCCGGGGTTCGAGGTCTACGTCGTCGCCGCGCCGGAGTCGGGGTCCCGGCATCCCTCGCGGGAGCTTGCGTCCCGCTGGTTCCCCGGGACGCCGGTCGCCGATGATCTCGGCGAGTACGAGTCGCTGCTGTCCACGCGCAAGATCCAGGAGCGGTTGGGCTTCCGCGCAGAGCACGACTGGCGACGCGCCGGATGAGGTGAGGCGATTCGTGCGCTGATCGCCCGCATCACGCCCTGCGCGTCGACCAGCTTCCGGCAGGGAGCTCGGCCGACAGGTCCGTGCGGGGGGTGCGCACCGTGATCGCGCGCTCGCGGCGATCGACGTTCGCGACCAGGATCGTCTCGGTGCCGTCCGGCAGGAGGCCTCCGATCGCCCACACCAGCCCGTCCGGGCTGGCGCCGTGCAGCAGACGCGCGCCGCGGAGGGCGTCCAGGGCGCGGACGGCATCCGCGACGGCGCGATCCGCCCCGTCCGACGAACGCACGCCGCGCGGGCCCCACTCTTCGAAGAATGCGATGCTCGCGGTCCCCGGCACGGCGAGTGCCGCCGCGGACGCGATCGTCCACGCGGCGAGCTCGGGGGCATCCTGGCGCTCATCGTCGGCGTCGATCAGCGCGGGTCCGTATCCGTCACGCAGGTCGGCGTGGGCCGGCATCGGCGGGGGTGTCGTCGCGGCGTCGTTGAACCGGGGACGGAGCGCGATCGGGCCGACGTGCACGGGAAGCGCTCCCGCGAGCCGGACCGCCTGCTCCACGATGAGCCGCTGCATCGCGAGCGACTCGACGAGCTGCTCCGTTCCGCGCGCATGGAACAGCGGCGTGGTGCTGAAGACGAGACCGTCGAGGTCGTCCGGCAGGCGGTGGCGCTCCCGGTTCAGCTCGGTGAAGTGCGAGCGCGCCCCGCCGACGATGGGAATGGTCTCACCCGCCGCGGCCAGCGCACGTCGGAGCAGATCGACCGCGGCCGCGTCGGACACGTGCCGCGCATCGCCGGACCGCTGGAATGCAGCCACCCGCCGCACGTCGAGGTCCCGCAGGGCGCCGGCCGCGGCGAAGAGCGCGTCGGGGTCGTCGTCGGCGAGGACGAACCTGACGTCGAGCGGTTGCCCGGAGCGCGCGGCACGGTCGAGCGCGGCGTGCCAGGCGGAGGAGGCCAGGTCGAGCTCCACGAGCACGGCCGCGCCGAGACGGTCGGCGACAGGAGCGGGATCCGGCGCGGTCGCGGCGCCCACCACGATGTCCGGGAACACGCCGCTCTCCGCGAGGGTGATCGTGCCGGACCCTGCCGGGGTGCTGGCCGCGACGACAGCCGCGCGCATCTCGACGCTCTGGCGGATCCGAGATCCCGCGGCGAGCCGGTAGGGGAAGGGAAGGGCGAGCGGACGACTGTACGTCTTGAAGGACGCATCGCTCCAGTTGCGCTGGTCCTCCATCTCGAAGACGTCGCCGGAGAACCGCAGATCGACGGCCAGCCCGTCCACGATCCAGCCGAGTCCGGCGATGTCGAACGCCGGCTGGTGCGCACTGATCTCAGCGGGGAATTCCGAGTGCTCGACCGGGCCGCTCGCGTGGATGACCTCGAGGGGACATCCGGCCACTCCCGCCGGATGCAGGACGACGAGTCCCGTGCGATTGGTGTCGACGTCCGCAGCGGTCTCGAGGTCCAAGCTCACGCGCAGGGCGCTCGTCGCATCGACCTCGACGTGGACGCTTCCTCGCAGGTCGAAGCCGAGCTCCGTGGTTCGCACATGCAGGGTCGCTGTGGTCGCGGTGGAGTCGATCCGGTCGACCGTGAAGGCAGCGGTGGCCCACTCCCGATCGCGGACCACGGCGCGGATGCTGCGCAGCGCCACCCGTCCCTCGTAGGCGATGTCGGCGAGCTCGTCGTCGCGCAGATCGAGAGACCACGGGCCACTGCGCCACGCGGGCCATGCGGTGTGCCAGGTCATGTCAGAGCAACGCTCCTCAGCGCTCGATGTGGTCCAGGTGCAGCATCCGCGCGAGGTTCTTGTCGAGCTCGTCATCGCGGAAGATCTTCTTCCAATCCTCCTTGATGATGCTCTCACGGCCGTAGTCCATCGCGATGAGGCAGGCATCCGAGAACGGGTTGTCACCCCGGAGGCCGTTGGCGAGGGCCACCTGCGTGTGGCCGAGGAGGATGCTGCGCGCGGCTGCCTCCGGCACGCCCATGGTGTTGACCGTCTCCTGCAGCGCCTCGTTCAGGAGCGCGCCGATCATGCACGCGACCGTCTCCACCAGGGTGGGCTCGAGCTGGGCGAGCTGCTTGATGGTGACGAAATGCACATCGATCACCGGGGCGTAGATCGCGCGCACCGTCGCCTCGACGGTCGCCCGCTTCGCAGGCTCGTCGGACTCGACCGCGGCGATCGCGTCCTGCGGCGCCGCGATGCCGCCGAACGTGTCGGCATACTCCTCAGGGGTGGTGCGCTGCAGGAAGATCGAGGGATGGCACGGATGTGCGACCGCGCGCACGACGTCATCGCGGTCGGTGAGCAATCCCGCGTACGCGGCAGCCGGGTCGAGGGTCAGCGCGATCGCGCCCGCGCGCATCTGCGGGACGAGCTCCGCGGTCACGGCCTGGAGGGCCAGGTCCGGCACGGCGAAGACGACGATGTCCGCGTCGGCGACCGCGGTCGCCGCATCCGTCAGCTCCCGCCCCGCATCGCGCGTACGCTGCTGGCCCGCGGGTGAGTTCTCGACGTACGAGACCACATGATCGGTCCGGACCAGGTTGTCGGACACGCGCATGCCCATCTTGCCGCCCGCGCCGATCACGGCGATGCGGTAGAGATCCGTGCTGATCATTTCGTGCTCCTCAGGTATTCCAGGGTCGTGCGGGTCCATTCCCGCTCCGTTCGGATGGTGGTCTCGGCGTCGCCCTGCCAGCTCAGCCAGTGCTCGACGATCTCGTCGACACCGCGGTCGCGGGGCTGAACGGCGTCGAGCAGGTGCCGGTAGTCGTGCAGCCCGGCGCCCATCGGGGCGCCCCCGTAGGTGAAGCCCACCCAGCCAGGCTGCCGGGCGAAGGCGAAGTCCTTCGCGTGCACGTTCTTGACCAGGCCAGCGGTCAGCTCGACGCAGTCCCTCGGGAGTTCGAGCCGCGCGACCACGTTCGCCGGATCCAGGCACACGCCGAGCCGGTCGCTGCCGATCCTGTCGATGAGGGCGACCAGATCGCCGGTGGCGACCTGCTCGTAGGTCTCGAGGGCGAGGGTCACACCGGCCGCCTCGTATCTCGGCAGCATGCCGCGCAGCCAGTCCTCCGCCTGACCGGGAGTCGGTCTCGAGTCGGGTCCGTACAGCATGCTGCGCACGAGGCCCGCATCGAAGACGCCGGCGAGATCGAGATAGCGGTGCAGGCGATCGGGCTCGATCCCCTTCGTCCCGAGCTGGACGTGAACACCCAGGTCGCGTGCCGCAGCGGCGGCATCCTCGAGCTCGTGCGCGTCCATCTCGTCCAGCGGCGCGTAGTCGCAGATCTGGAACAGGTCGACGTCGAGTTCCCGGGTCGCCTCGAACGCGCCCACCAGCGACAGCGGCTCCGGCACCAGGTCGGAGTGCTGCCAGAAGAACGCATAGGTGCCGAGGCCGATCACGACGGGACGCTTTCGCGGGCCGACGCGAGGGCCGATGCTTCATCGAGCACGGCGACGAGTGCGTCGAGCTCGTGCGCGAATCGACCGAGAAACAACCCGTCGACATCGTGGCCGACTCGGCCGAGGAGTCCCGGCCCTGCGGAGCCGCCGTAGATCACCGCGCTGCCCGCGCGGGCGGGATCCGCGGCCAGGGCCACGCGCAGTGCGCGCGTCGTGGCGCGGATGTGCTCGTCGTCGGCGGGTTCGGATGCGCCGATCGCCCACACCGGCTCATACGCGACGATGACGGGTCCGGCCGGCACGCCGGCCAGTGCGTGCGAAAGCTGCGCCACATTCGCGAGCGCGGCAGCGGATCCCGGCAGCCGCTCGGACTCGCCGATGCAGAGCACCGGCGTGATGCCGTTCGCGATGGCAGCCGAGGCCTTTCGAGCGGTCACGATGTCCGTCTCGCCGAAGAAGCGGCGCCGCTCGGCATGGCCGATCTCGGCGAGCGAGACGCCGGCCTCGGCGAGATCCTCGGCGGTGACCTCGCCGGTATAGGGGCCGCGAGGGAACTCCGACACGTCCTGGGCCCCCACCAGCACGGGCGTCCCACGGAACGCCGTCAACGCCGGCAGCACCTGCAGATACGTCGGGACGACGAACAGCCGCACGCGACCCGCGGCGACCGCCGGATGCACGGACGATCGTCGTGCGAGCTCGGCGAACCACGCCTGCGCCCGCTCCTGCCCGAAGTACGCCTTGAGGCTCACGCCGACGGTGACCGGGGGTGTCATCAGCAGGTGCCGGAGCTCTCGTACTCGCCGATCGCGGCGACCTTGGCGGCCGACGCGGATGCGGGGTCGAAGCGGTACGTCAGCCACTCGCGCACGAGACGCCGGGCCACTTCGATGCCGATGACCCGCTGGCCCATCGTGAGGATCTGCGCGTCATTGGAGAGCACGCCGCGCTCCACCGAGAAGGAATCGTGCGCGGTGACGGCACGGATGCCGGGCACCTTGTTCGCCGCGATCGCGACTCCGAGACCGGTGCCGCACACGAGCAGCGCGCGATCCGCGGTGCCGTCGGCGACGCGCTGCGCCGCAGCGATCGCCACCTTGGGGTACGGGGTGTGTCCGTCGGCATCGACCCCGACATCGATCACCGACGCGACGCCGGGATTCAGCTCCAGATCCTTCTTGAGGATCTCCTTGTAGTCGTATCCGGCGTCATCCGCGCCGATCACGATGCGCAGGGGCTCAGCCATGTGCGTTCTCCTTCTTGGCGTCTTCCGACGTCTTCTCCGCAGCGAGCAGCGTGCCCACGGCGGTCACGATCAAAGCGAGGGATACGGCTCCGGGATCGGGGGTTCCCAGGCTGTGGGCACCGTGCGTCCTGGCGCGCCCCATCCGGGGGAGCAGATCAGCGGTCGCGGCCGCGGCGCGGGTCGCCGCCTCCGCCGCCGTGAGCCATGCGTCGACGAAGCCCGATCCGCCCGCGAGTTCCTCGGAGAGGGTCGTGCTGAACGGGACGAGGGCGTCGACGAGCGTCTTGTCGCCGACGACGGCCTTGCCGTACGCGGTCACGCCCGCGGATCCGGCTGCGACGCCCGCTGCGATCGATGAGGCCGCAGGTGCGCCCTGATCGCCGAGCTGCGCGGCCAGGGCGGACAGGATCACGCCCCACAATGCTCCCGAGGTGCCGCCGGCCTTGTCCGACCAGGCATCGGCCGCATGCTCGAGCGTGGTGGCCGCACCCGCCCCGCTCGCCACAGCGGTGACGGCCGCATCGAGGGCGGCGTGCGAGCCGCGCTGCATGCCGATGCCGTGATCGCCGTCTCCGGCGATGGCGTCGAGGCGGCCCAGCTCTTCGACGTGCGCATCGATGGTGGCGGCAACCGTGCGCACCGCGGCGAGCACGGTGCGGGCGGCCGCGTGCGAGGCATCGTCCCCTGGCGCGATCTCGGCGGCCTCCGCCACCGCGGCCTCCGCCACGGCGGCGGCCGCCTCGCCCCGCTCTCTCGGCGCGATCGTGCCGCGGCGGTAGGCGGGCGTCTCCACCGGGGTCTGCCAGAGCGTCTCGAGCTCGTCGTCCAGCCAGAACAGAGTGAGCGACCCGCCGGCCATGTCGAAGCTCGTGCAGTACTCGCCGACGTGCGGATCGATGATCTCAAGCCCGGCGGCTCGCAGCAGGTTCGCCACTCGCCGGTACACGACGAACAGCTCCTCGTACTTCAGGGAGCCGAGACCGTTCAGGATCGGCACGATCCGCGCGCCGGCGGTCGCCACGCCTTCGGGGATCTCGGCGAGCACCCGGGACACGAGCAACTCGGCGAGCCCGTCCGCCGTGGGGATGCCGGCCTCGTCGATGCCGGGCTCGCCGTGGATCCCGAGGCCGATCGCCATCCGCCCCGTGGGGACGGTGAACAGCGGCTGGGCGGCTCCCGGGAGCGTGCATCCCGTGAATGCGACGCCGATCGAGCGCGTGCGCTCATTGGCGCGCGCGGCGACCCTGGTCACCTCGTCGAGGTCGTAGCCGGCTTCGGCCGCTGCGGCGGCGATCCGGAAGACGGTGAGGTCCCCCGCGATGCCGCGGCGCCGGTGCCGCTCCGTCGCCGGTGCGCTGCTGATGTCGTCCGTCACGGTGACCGTCTCGCAGGCGATGCCGTCGGCGCGGAGCCGCTCCTGCGCCGCATCGAAGTTGAGGACGTCGCCGGCGTAGTTGCCGTAGCTGAAGAAGACGCCGCCGCCGTTGTCCGCGGCCTGGGCGACCGCATGGATCTGCTGCGCGGACGGCGAGGCGAAGAGGTTGCCCATCGCGGCGCCGTGGGCGAGCCCCGGGCCGACCAGTCCGCCGAACGCCGGGTAATGGCCGGAGCCGCCGCCGATCACGACCGCGACCTCGCGGGCGGGGCTCGCACTGCTGCGCACGACTCCGCCCGGGACCCGCCGCACGTGACGTTCGTTCGCGGCGACGAAGCCGTCGATCATCTCGTCGGCGAAATCGGCCGGGTCGTTCCAGAGGCGCGTCATCGCTGGTGCTCCTCGACGAGCGGCATGGGAGCGTCACTGCGGAGACGGCGATCCTGTCGGGCGAGCAACACCATCAGCACGGCCGACAGCAGCATGAATCCGCCGACGATCACCATCGGCACCTGGTAGCCCCCGGTCCAGTCGTGCACGGCGCCGGTGATGTAGGGGGCGCTGAACCCGGCCAGGTTGCCGACCGTGTTGATGAGCGCCACGCCGGCGGCGGCGGCGATGCCGGTCAGGAAGCGCGTGGGAAGCGTCCAGAAGTTCGGAAGTGCCGCGAAGATCGCGCACGCGGTGATCGTGATCACCGTGATCGTGGCCGCGGGTGAACCGGTGAACAGTGCGAGCGGGATGGAGACGGCGCCGGCCACCGCCGGAATGACGATGTGCCATGTCTTGAGCCCGCGGCGGGACGCGCTGCGTGACCAGAAATACATGACGACAGCCGCCGGCAGATAGGGGATGGCGGTGATCAGCCCCTTCTGGAAGACATCGAATGTCGTGCCGAACTGCTTCTGGAATCCGTCGATGATCGTCGGCAGGAAGAAGGCCAGCGCATACAGTCCGTAGATGAAGCCGAAGTAGATGAACGACAGCATCCAGACTCGGCCGCTCGAGAAGGCGAGCCACACGGAGGGGTGCTTCTCGCGGGTCTCCGTCTGGGCGGTCTCCTTCTCGAGAGCAGTGGTCAGCCAGGATTGCTCCTCAGCGGTGAGCCACTTCGCGTCGGCGGGCCTGTCCTTCAGGTAGAACCACGCGATGACGCCGATGACGATCGCGGGGATCGCGACACCGAGATACATGAAGCGCCATCCCTCCAGCCCGAACACGCTGTGCTGCTGGATGAGCCAGGCGGCGAACGGTGCACCGATGACGGTCGTGAGCGGCTGCGCCAGGTAGAAGAGCATGAGGATGCGTCCGCGATGCCGCGAGGGCACCCAGAGGCTCAGGAAGAGGATCGCGCCGGGGAAGAACCCGGCCTCCGCGACACCCAGGAGGAAGCGGAGCGCGACGAGCTGCTCGACGTTCTGCACCCACGTGAACAGCAGAGCGACGATGCCCCAGCTGACCATGATCCGCGCGAGCCAGCGGCGGGCGCCGAACTTGTGCAGAGCGAGGTTCGAGGGCACCTCCAGCAGGATGTAGCCGATGAAGAAGACGCCGGAGGCGAAACCGAACTGCGCGGCGGAGAGCCCGAGATCCTGATTCATCCCGTTGGGGGCGGCGAACCCGATCGCGGTGCGGTCCAGATAGTTGATGAAGAACATCAACGCGACGAAAGGGACGAGACGGATGGCGATCTTGCGGATCGCGGACTGCCCCACAGGTGGGGTGAGGGCGTCGGGTAAGTCCACGGTGACTCCTGATATCGGCGGTGATCGAATGCGCCTCGGAGGACGCGTAACTCATTTTGGCAAACCGGTTGACCAATTGCAAGACCTTGACTGCTTTTCTTCCGATAGGTTGTGCGCATGCCCGCGTTCTCCGACTCGTCCGCTGAGATCGCGGCCGCGCTCGACGCCCTGCCCAGTGGCACACCGGCGTCGGAGGTCGCGCGCCGGCTGCTCGACCTCTTCACGAGCGGATCCATCGCCGCCGGAACCCGCCTGCCGCCGGAGCGGCAACTCTCTACCACCCTCGGGGTGGGTCGATCGGCCGTGCGGGAGGCACTCGCCGCCCTCGAGATCCTCGGCATCGTTGACGTGCGTCCCGGCTCCGGAACCTATCTGCGGGGAGCCGCCAGCGAACTGCTGCCGCAGACTCTGCGCTGGGGTCTGCTCATCGGACGCCAGAGCACCACCGAGTTGCTGGAACTCCGCTCCGGCCTGGAGATCTACGTCGCGAGGCTTGCGGCAGCGCGCGCCGACGACCGCGCACGTGCCGAGCTCGGGCGGCACCTTGAGACGATGCGAGCCAATCTGCAGGATCTCAGGGCGTTCGCGCGTGCCGATCTGGAGTTCCACGGGACGCTCGCCGTGTCGGCACGGAACACGACTCTCGTCGATCAGCTCCACGTCGTGCGGTCGTTGCTGCAGGTGTACTCCGATCGCGCCGTGCACGATGAGCAAGGAGCGCGGACAGCCCTCGCGGAGCACGAGGCCATCCACCGTGCGATCCTCGCCGCCGATGAAGACGGTGCCGCGTCCGCCATGGCCGTCCACATGGCCACGGCATCCACGCGGCTTCAGGCGGAGACGAAGCCCGCCATCACGCCGTGACACCGCAGGGCGGGGATCCGACAAGGGCGGGCGTCGTGACGGATCAGGGGTACTTCGAGAGCGCCTTCTTGAACGCGTCGACCTTCGAGGCGCTGAGCATGTAGCGTCCGACCACCGCGAGCTGCAGGCCCTCGAGCGGCTCGCCGGTGCGCTGCGAGGTCTGCTCTCTCGAGGCGCGGTACTGCCCGCTCGCATCGTTGGCGAGGTCGGTCATGGTCGCGTAGAACCAGCCCGGATCCGGCTGCTCGTCGCTGAACCACTCCCAGTCGACCTGGGTCTGCGGGGTCGCCCCGCCGTACATCTTCGGGATCACGCTGGGATCGACTCCGCTGGCCGGGTCGTTGAACGCGATCATGCCGCGCCAGCCATGCTGCGCGATGATCGCATCGATGGTCCGCATGACCTCGAGCTTGTGCGCGTAGCCGGTGACGGGCTGCGTGGTCGCCCACACCGGCGAGGCGTATCGCACGAGCATCGACTCCCCGCCGTAGCCGTTGCGCTCCGGGCGATCCTGCGCGTCGCTGACCTTGACCCAGGTGAAGCCGTACTCGGCGGTGAGCCGGGTGCGGATGTCGGTCATGGTCTCGTCGGCGATCGTCTGCAGCTGCTCGAGCGACTGCTGCGTCAGGAACCGGTTCGGATCCTTGTCCTTGATGCCCGGATACGCCTCCCAGAGCTTCTGCTTGTCGGTCTTGTGGCCGGCGTAGGATCCCGTCGCCGCCACGCGCACCGCGGTCAGCGCGCCCAGCGTGCCGACGTTCAGCACCAGGGCGACGGTGAGCGCGGCGGCGCCCAGCGTGCGGCCGCCCCGGGTCGCGAGGGCCGCGACGACGAGGCCGACCACCACGAGCTGCAGCACGAGCATGGTCGCGCCGAAGAACGCGTCGGCGTTGCCGACCGCGAGCAGGATCAGCATCACGATGGCGAACGCGATCACGGCGCCCAGGGCGACCCAGCCGAGGAGGCTCCGCTTCGGTCCGGTCGCTGAGCCATCTGGGGTCGTTGAGCGAGGACGGAGCGCCAGCGACGACGGAGACGAAACGCGGTTCTCCGCGGGAAACCACGTTTCGTCTCGCGCCTCCTTCGTCGGTGCTCGCTCAACGACCCCCACCGGCACCTGGCCGAGCAGGGCGCGGCGCGCGCCGCGGTAGCCGCCGGGGGGTGGGACGGGCGGGGCGCCGGCCGAGTCGGAAACGTATCGGGGCGGATCGCTGCGCTCTACCATGGCTTGTCCGTTCCGGTGCTGCCGCCGTTGTCGGTGCCGTCCTTCTGGTTCTGCTGACGATCCTGCTCGCCCTGCTGCAGCTTCTTCTGCAGGTCGTCGAGCTTGCCCGGATCGGGCTGCGGCTGCGGCTGCTGCGGAGGGTCGTTCTTGCCCTGGTCGGGGTTCTGTTGCTGCTGTTCCTGCTGCTTCTGCTTCAGACGGTCCTGCTGATCCTTGTTCGACTGGCTCATGTCGCGCTGCGGATCCGGGGACTGCTGCTGGGCCTGTGTGCTGTCGCACTCCTTGGGCTTGTCGGCGTTGATCTGCAGGGCCTGCGCGTAGTACTCGAGCGCGGTCGTCGGATCCTGCTTGTCGGCCGCCGCATCGCCCTCGCGCTCGAGCACCAGGGCGAGGTTGAAGCGCACCGCGCACACCTCGAGGCCGTGCGCGAGCTTCAGCGACTCCTCGAACTTCTTCTGCCCGGCGGCGAGCTTGCCGGAGTCGGCCAGGCCCACGCCCTGATCGAACGGCGCCTTGTACGGCTCGAACCAGTTCGCCGGGTTCAGACCCTCCGCGGCCGCGACCGATCCGCTGTAGTCGCCCGCGACATACGCGGTGATCGACTGGTACGCGAAGGCGTACAGGCTCACGAGCTTGCCGACGAACAGGACGGCGACGAGCAGCAGCGGCAGCGATCCCCACGCGATCCAGCGGCGGATCGTGCGGCGGCGCCGGTTCGCGGCGCGCAGCCGTGCGAGAGCCTCAAGGGCCGAGGGGGCCTCAGGGGCCGAAGCGGTGGCGGAACCAGAGCGATCCGAGATGGACGGATCCGCGGGGGAGGTCAGCGCGTGCGTCATGAGTCACCGCCGGATGTCGTGGCGGCCGTCGCAGGTGCCTCGGACACCGAGAGCCCGCGCATGCGCACGATGAGCACCGTGGCCCGGGCGATCTCGACGAGCAGCAGCGCCACGACGACGAGAGCGACGATCCAGGACAGGTCGGTCGGCTGGGTGAGCGGGTCGTTCTCGCGGTAAGCCGTGGTCGAGCTCGGCGCGGGCGGGAACACGGCCTTCTGCTTCGCGGTGCGGTGCTGGTAGGTCACGCCGAGCTCGCTCGCGATCTTCTGCAGGTTCTTCTCGTCGATCCTGCTCAGCGCGTCGGATCCCTGGTACTGGATGTAGCCGCCGCCCGAGCCCGCCGAGGGGGCGCCGAGCGCGCCCGTGGTCTCGCGCATGGGCCCGCCCTCGGTCGTGCCGTAGCCGAGCACCCCGCCGCCCGACGCGTACTTCTTGGCGTCGGCGAACGACTCGGGATCGCTCGACACGGTCTGCTCGCCGTCGCCGAGGTAGAACACCAGGCGCGCGCGATCCGGCGAGGCCTTCTGCGCGTTCTGCAGCGTCTGCGCGACGAGCTGGTGGGCGATGCCGATCGAGCTGCCCTTGGACTGCCGGGTCACCTCGGGCTGCAGCACGTCCACGGCCGAGACGAGGGCTCCGCTGTCGGTGGTCATCGGCAGCCGCAGCACGGGCGTGGCGTCGAACGTGATCAGCGCGAACCGGGCGCCGGGATAGGCGGCGATGATCGCCCGCACGTCCTGGCGGACGCCGTCCATGCGCGGATCCTTGCCGTTCCAGTCCTCGGCGACCATGCTCGCGGTGGTGTCGACCGCGATCAGCACGTCGGTGGCCGAGGCGAGCGTGCGCACCTGACCGCCGGGCACGCCGGGACGCAGCAGCAGGATCCCGCAGGCGAGCACCAGCGCGACCCGGAGCGCCCAGATCGCGGGGCCGCCGGATCCGCCCCCGTTCGTCCGGCGGATCGCGCGCACCAGCATCCACACGGCGGCGCCGAGCACGGGAAGCACGAGCAGGATCGCCAGGAACGGCGCGATGACGGGTTGCAGGATCACAGGCGCACCCTCCACAGCAGCACGACGAAGCCGAGCGCGAGCACGATCAGCGCGGCGATCCACAGTTGCGGCACGTCGGTCCAGATGACCGTGGACTGGCCTTTGAGCTGCGACGCCTCCTGCTTCTGCACCTCGGTGATGATGTCGCTCACGGTCGTGGTCGCGCGCAGCGCGTAGGCCTTGCCGCCGGTGGTCGTGGCGGCGTCCGCGAGGGTCTTGCTGTTGGGCAGGTCCACTCCGTCGACCGGGTTGATCGTGTAGATGCGGATCTTCTTCGAGGCCGCGTAGTCGGCGGCCTCGGCCAGCGTCACGATCGGGGATCCGTTCAGCTCGTTGTCGGTGGCGAGGATGATCGAGCGCGCGCGCTGCTGGTCGGCGTGATCGAACCGGAGCACGCACGAGGCGAGCCCGTCGCCGATCAGTGAGGCCCCGACGCCGTTCATCGTGCCGACCCACTGCTCCGGCACCGTGGTCGAGTAGTCGAAGCCCTTCATCAGGCTGCGCAGATGATCCTGGATGAACGCGTAGTCGTCGGTCAGCGGGAAGACCTGCACGGCGGAGCTGTTGAAGATCGTCAGGCCGATCCGCTCGCCTTTGAAGCCGTCGGCGAGCTTGTCGAAGATCGACACGATCTCCTTGTCGACGTCGGTCATGGACCCGGAGACGTCCAGGCACAGCATGATGTCGCGATTCGTCGAGACGGGCTGGATCGTCCGCTGCGCCACGGGACGGGCGGCGACCACGCCGCCGAGCGCGACCGCGAGGATCCCGAGCGCGACGATGCCCGCGAGCGCAGCCTGACGCCGGCGGACGGCGCGACGGAACGCGGGCAGGGCACGGATCCGCTCGGCCCGGGAGATCGGAGCCCCCGCAGCGGAGGAGCCGGTGCCGCGGCCGCGCAGGCCGAGCAGCACCCCGACGACGATCGCGACGACGAGCGCGCCGAGCACGGCGTACAGGATCCAGGCGTTGGTCAGTACCACGTGGTCACCACCGTGCGGGCGGCCGCGGCGCCGACGAGCGGGTCGATCGGAGCGGTGCGCCGGAAGATGCTCGGGTAGTAGTTGCGCCCGATCGCGTCGATGAGCGCGGGGTGCACGCCCATGCGCACCAGGTCGTCGAGGGCCAGCACGGGCGCCTCGATGCCGCTGTACTCGTTCACGAATCTGCGCACCGTGTGGCTGAGATCGAGATGGGCGCGCCGGGCGTCGGTCGCGCCTGCGCGGTAGTCGGCCTCGATCTCTGCGATCGCGGCCAGGTACTCCTGGCGGAGGAGGGTCGCCACGTCGGCGGTCAGGCCCGGCAGCGGAGCCGGCGCCGACGCGACCGCGAGCGCGCGCCGCGGGCGGGTCAGCACGATGACGAGCCAGGCGATCCCGGCGATCAGCACCAGCACGCCGATCGCGAGCAGGGCCCAGCCCCAGCCGTACTGGGCGGGCGGGTAGAGCTCATCCGTGCCGGACATGCGACCTCGCATCCAGCATCTCGAGCAGCGCGCCGACGGCCTCGTCGTGTTCGGCGAGGGCGACGTGCGTGATCTCGAGCTTGCGCAGCAGCGTCTCGGTGCGCGCGGTCTCGGCGGCGTCGGCGGCGTGCAGTTCGGCGGCGAGCTCGGCGTCGCCCTGCAGGAACTCCGGGATCGCCCAGTGCGACGCGACGTCGCGGCGGGCGCGCTGTGGGGTGGCCGGCCCGGTCCGCTCGGTCTCTGAGCCTGTCGAAGGGCCCCCGGTCCCTTCGGTCCCTGAGCCTGTCGAAGGGCCCCGGCGCCGCCCTGCCCGCGCCGGCGCCGTCTCGAGCACCGGCTCGGCGTCGCGCAGCGTGATCCACAGCACGTCGTGCTGCACGCGCAGGCGGCGCAGCAGCCGCTCGGTCTCGGCGCTGACGGGAGTGTCGTCGGTGAGCACGACCACGATCATGCGCCGGGCGATCGTGCGGGCGACATAGGAGAGCAGCTTGTCGCGGTCGCTCGGCGCCGAGGCGTTGTCGACGGCGCGATCGATCGTGCGCAGCGTGTGCTCGAGGGCCGCCTCCGAACGACCGATCTGCCGGCGTCCGACGGATTCGGAATCACCGCTGACCAGGCAGAAATCGTCACCGTGTCGGAGTGCGAGCAGGCCCAGCACGCCGACCGTGAGGATCGCGAGATCCTTCTTCGGCTTCTCGTCGTGCGCGAGAGCGGTCATGGACAGCCCGGTGTCGACCGCGAACAGCACCGTGTGCATGCGGGTGGCGAGCGAGCGGCGCACCACGGCGGATCCGAGCCGGGCCGTCGCCTTCCAGTCGATGTCGCGGATCTGGTCGCCGTACTCGTAGCCGCGCAGGTCGTCGAAGTCGAGGCTGTGGCCGCGCAGCAGCGACGCGTACGCGCCGTCGAGCGCATGCGTCGACCGGCGCGACGACTGGATGAAGAGCTTGCCCTTCACCGGTGTCAGCAGGCTGGCCATGGTGTCTCTCCCGTCGCCGGCGACCCCGCGCGTTCCGCCATCGCTCTCGCCGGAGATGGAAAACGTCGCCCGACTGCGCGTCCGGGGTGCGAAATCCATCCCTGAGCCGAACGGCTGGCGCGGCGGGGATGGAAAGGGTCGCTCGCCAGCGACCCGGAGAGGCGTAAGCCATCTCCGACTCGGACGGGGTGGGCGTACCGGGTCATGGTCAGGGGGTCGGGACGGCGCCGAACACGGCGTCGATGATGTCTTCGCTGCGCACGTTCTCGGCCTCGGCCTCGAAGGTCAGCAGCACGCGGTGCCGGAGCACGAGGTGGCGGAGGCTCCGCACGTCCTCGGGGATCACGTATGAGCGTCCCGCCAGCAGCGCGAGCGCGCGCGACGCCTGCAGGAAGGCGATGGATCCGCGCGGGCTGGCGCCGTACTTGATGTAGCCGCCGAGCGTCTCGCCGATGTAGGGGACGGGGTTTCGTGTGACGTACACGAGCGACACGATGTAGTTGCGGATCGCCGGATCCACGTAGACGCGGGAGGAGATGTCCTGCAGTTGCTCGACGTCGGCGAGCGAGATCGTCGTCGTCGCATGCCGATCCGGATCCAGGGCTCCGGAGTCGATGCGCGCGAGCACCTCGAGCTCGTCGGCCGGGCTCGGATACTCGACGATCTCCTTGAGCAGGAAGCGGTCCATCTGCGCCTCGGGCAGCTCGTACGTGCCCTCCTGCTCGATCGGGTTCTGCGTCGCGATCACCAGGAACGGCCGCGGCACCCGGTGCACCTCGCCGCCGATCGTGGTCTGCCGCTCCTGCATCGCCTCGAGCATCGCCGACTGCGTCTTGGCGCTCGAGCGGTTGATCTCGTCGAGCAGCACGAAGTTCGCATGCACCGGCCCGAGCACGGTGCGGAAGGTGCCGCTGGCCGCGTCGTAGATCTGCGTGCCGGTGATGTCGCTCGGCAGCAGGTCGGGCGTGCACTGGATGCGCTTGAAGTCGGCCTTGACCGTGTCAGCGAGGGTGCTCGCGGCCGTGGTCTTGGCGAGGCCGGGAACCGACTCGAGCAGGATGTGCCCGCCGGCCATGAGTGCGAGCAGCAGGCTCGTGCGCAGGCGCTCCTGCCCGACCATGCGCGTGGAGTACGCGGTGGAGACGGCGCCGAGGATCTCCCGCGCGCGAGCCATCTCAGCCTCGCTCGGAGCAGGCTTGGCCGGGGTCGCGGTCGCGGCCGGCGCGGCGGTTCCTGAGCCGGTCGGGGTCCCTGAGCCTGTCCCTGAGCCTGTGCCGGTCCCTGAGCCTGTCGAAGGGCCCGCCACCGGTGCGCCCCCCACAGGTGCGCCCGCCACCGGTGCGCCCCCCACAGGTGCGCCCGCCACTGGTGCCGGCGGCCTTGGTGGCGCAGGCGGCATCACGGGCGCAGCGGTGAAGCTCCCTGCAGGCGGTGCAGGCGGGTTCACGCCGGGGGTGCCGGGGTACTGCGGCGCGGCGTCGTCGGTCTGGCTCACGTGAGGATCCCCCTGATTCCGGCCGCCCGTGAACGGCCTCTGACAGCGTAACCGCCGCCCCTGACCACGATGGGTCGGATGGGCAGTCCTGCCCATCCGACCCATCTTCCGGTCAGTGATCCGGGGGCGATCCACCGACGTCCGCGAGTGCACGGGTTGCCGTCGAGCGCACCGGGAAATCACGTCAACAGGCCGTGCGCTCGGAAACAAGCCGTGCACTCGGCGCTGCGGGAGACTGCCCTCGTGTGCCCTTCCGCGCCAGCCGGCAGGGAGCCTGCTCAGATCACGCCGGTCAGGCCAGGATCGGCGGAAGTTCGAGATCCCCGGTGATCGACCAGACCTCGGTGATGAGATCGCCGCGCGTCGTCGAGGCGCTCCACCAGAGCTTCGACACGTGGTGCGAGACGGATCCGGCCAGCTCCTCGGGGAGCGCCGCGTTGCCGTACCGTATCCGAGATGTCCATCTCTGCCTCCGGCAGGGAGTGATTGCCGTGGAGTCCTTGCCGATGGTGGCGAACCTCGTGGCTAGGCGTGCCTCACCAGCCACGAATCCGCGCCGAGATGCGACAACGCGCGGGAACTGAGCTGGAGTCGGACATCTGCCCAGAGCCGCGCGACGGACTCGTCGAATTCGCTCGGGGTCAGCAGCCCCTCCTCGACGGCGTCCTCGTCGGCGATCAGACCCCCCAGCAGCACCATCTCCGGCGTCGCTTCACGGGCGAGCGCAGTGAGGAGGTGATGCCTCTGCGTCGTATCCAGTTCCTGATGTCCGCGCACGGCGCTGAGCGCGAATGCCCACCGCCACTGCGACGCCGACGGCGCACTGTGACCGCGCAGCGTCAGGATCTCCCCGATCGCGCCGTCGATGTCGACGGATCGCGCCGAGCGATCCTCGCAGAGTTCGATGAGTGTGCACAGCGGGAGGTCCAGCTCAGCCTCGGCCGTCGGCAGCCAGCGCAGCGAGGCCACTCCCAGCCCGTCTCGATCGTGTGCGTCACCTGCGTATCGGATCAGGGCGCGGAGCCACGCCACTTCCCGAGACGCCCTCGCGCCCCCATCCCGACCGCGCTCGATCTCGCGGGGAGCACTGGATGTCAGCAGAAGATACGACTCCCCGTCGTAGACCGAGACGAGTATCGCGACCACCGCGTCGACGACGACGTTGCGCACGTGCTCATCCACCAGTCCACGTCGACTCAGCCCCAATTCCTCGGGCGTCCCTCTGCACACGAATGCGTTCAGTGGAAAGCCGGACGAGACGTGCAACAGGCGGATGCCTGCGTCGTCGCTTGCGGACAGGGCTGCCCAACGCAGCACGCGATCTTCGACGAAGGCCAGATCGCCGATCAGTCCGGAGTCGCTTGTGCGTGCGAACTCGTCTTCCACGATCAAGGTCGTCACGCCCGTCGATGCCATCGCAATGAGGACTTCGCTTGCCGTCTGGTCCGATTCGCCCGCAGACAGCCCGCGACTGCGATTATCGAGAGTGGAGTCGGTGAACTGCTCTCGGGTGAGCACCGCTGCAGCATCCATCTCCTCAAGACGCCGAACGAGAGCCGATGAAACGGCGGATCCCTGCGACAACGACGCGCGCGCCCACGCGGCAGCGGCGTCAGGGTCTACAGCGCGCACATCCCCCATCGTCGAGGGCCTCAGGGGATCGACCCCTGCGGCGGGCGCGCGAGGCGCGGCTCGCAGCGTCGGAGGAGGCGATGTGACGATGCCGTTCTGCGCGCGCCAGCTGTCGAAACGCACGAAAGACTTCAGCGTTCCGATGGGGACGAAGACGTGGCGCGCCGAAAGCTGTGTCAGATGCTCCGACGCGAGGGCCCGAGATCGTCTCCGCGCGCGAGTCCAGAGCGTCAGCACAAGAACCGTCACGCAGAAGTAGGCGATGACGAGCCCGACCAGGATCGGCCTGTAGCTCTGCGGGCCGGCGATCATCACGATCGCACCGCCCAGTGCCCCGGTGAAGAACGCGAGCGGCGTGAGCAATCTGACGAACATCCACAGCATGACCTCGCGCCAACGCTGCTCCGCCGCGGTGGGACCGATCCGATCCGACCACGCGGTTACCGTCGGTGCCTTTCTCGTCCGCCACCACGGTGCTGGCAGCCTCCTCGTCGCTCCCGGCACCGGCGATCCTTCCTTCGAGCCCGCTTCGGGCGACTGTGCGATCGCCGCCGCCGACCCGGATGCCGCGATGGTAAGTCGCGGAAGATATCAGCGGGCTGGCAGAGGCGAGATGCGTCGGCGGACGTGACCGATCTCGATCCCTGACCTCACCGTCGTCGTCGAGTGCACCGGGTGCCGTCGAGTACATGGGGAGATTCACGTCAACAGGCCGTGCGCCCGGCAACAAGCCGTGCACTCGGCGCTGCGGGAGACTGCCCTCGGCGGCTGCGGGCACCGTACCGTGCGCCCTGCGCCAGTCCGCTCAGAGCGCGCTGCGCCGGGCCTGGATCGGAGCGCCAGCGGTGCCGTCGGAGTACGCGACGCGGATCACCGGATCGCCGAGGCCCAGGTCGAGCAGGCCGCCGCCGACGGTGAGCGAGGCGCGGCCGGCCCCGTCGAAGGTAACGGATCCGACCGACGTCGAGTCGTAGCTGACGCTCGCCGTCGACCCCGGCTGGCCGGACAGCGAGAGCGTGTCGCTGCTGAGGATCCGGATCCCGAGGAGACCGATCGTGGAGTGCTGGGTGAGCCCGGTGAAGGCGAGCGGACGCGGGGCGGCGGGGGCCGGAGCAGCGGGTGGGGTGGTCGGGCTGCTCGGGGCGGCCGGGGCAGACGGGCCGCTCGGGGCGGAGGGCGCGTTCGGCGTCGAGGGCGCGCCGGCATCCCCGGGCGCGGGAAGCGTTCCGCCCGTGACCGGCACAGCGGGCGACGAGCCGTTCGGGGCCGTGGGGTCTGCCGGGTGTGGTCCCTCCGGCACGGCCGTGGGAACGACAGGCGTCGGGGTTGCACCGGTCGGCAGGTCGGGCGCGGTCGGCGATCCACCGCCCTCGCCGAGCAGGGCGTTGACGGATCGCGGCGCATCGCCGGAGTCCGACGCGCTGGTGGACAGGTCGTATCCGGCAGCCGGATTTGCTTCCGGCGACCCGTTCCAGACCCCGACGACCGTGGCGACAGCGGCGCCGAGCAGCAGCACGACGGCGATGAGCCCGAGGATCAGGAGTGCCCGGCGCCGGCGAGGAGTGGGAGATCCCGTGCCGCTGTGCGTGACGGGCACGGCGACCGGAAGCACGGCGGGCGTGGGCTGGCGGAGCCGGGCGGAGCGTCGCGATGGCTCGGCACGCATCGCGGCGTCGCGATCCGCGTCCTGGGTCATCCGTGCTCCGTTCGGCGGCGGACGCACTCGCGCGCCTCCCGCTTCACGATATCCGACCGTCAGGCGGGGTCGCCCGGCCGTCGCCACCGGAGCCGCGTGACCAGCACCCCGAGCAGGCAGAGCGCACCGCCGAGCAGCATGAGGGGCGTCGGCACCTCGCCGAGGATCAGCCAGGAGAGCAGGATCGCGATCGCCGGCACGACATACGTGGTCGCCGAGGTCTGACCGGCCGTGCTGCGCTGCAGCACGTAGGCCCAGGTCGTGAACGCGATCGCGGTCGGGAAGACACCGAGGTAGACGACCCACAGCGTGGCTTCGAGCGGAGCCGTCTGCAGTGCGCCGACCAGGCTGCCGGACCATGGCAGCAGCGCGACCGTTCCCGCCGCGGCGCCGAGCCACGTGAGCGTCGTCGCATCGGCCCCGGCACTCAGCAGTCGTTTCTGCAGCAGTGTGCATCCGGCGTACATGACCGCCGCGAGCAGCGCGAGCAGGAGGCCGACGATATCGAAGCCGTTGCCCTTCCCCGAGTTCATGCCGATCAGCACGACCCCACCGAACGCGATCGGGGCACCGATCAGCAGCGGCCGGGGGAAGCCTTCGCGCAGGAACAACCCGCTGAACACGACCACCATGAGCGGGGCGAGGTTCACCACCATCGCAGCCGTCCCCGCGTCGAGCGTGTGCTCGGCGGCATTGAGCGCCAGGTTGTAGACGCAGAACCAGCCCACCCCCCACACGGCGACCTGGAGCCACTGCTCGCGGGCCGGCATGCGGATGCCGCGACGCAGCGCGATGGCGCCGAGGGCGACGGTTCCGACGACCATGCGCAGCAGGGCGAGGGAGCCGGGGTCGAAGTGCGGTCCGGCGCCGCGGATCCCGATGAAGGCCGATGCCCAGAGCAGGACCGTGACCAGTGCCGCGATGAGAGTGAGCGCGCCGGTGCTCTTCGGACGTACCGCGTTCGCCCCATCCGCCCCTGCGGGCTGCATCGATCGTCCCTGTGTCGTGTCCGGCATCCTCCGATCGTCTCAGCAGCCACCGACATCCCACGAGTGCGCCGACCGCCATCGTCCGCGGAAATCCGGCCAGCCGTCCGCTCCGGGCCTCCCCGCAAGGGCGTTCTCCGCAACGGCGTCCGGGCCCTCAGATAGGATGGATCCGCCCGATCGGGCCAGCTCATCTGCCGGTGCAAACCCGGCGAAAGCACGGCGGCTTCCGCCGCATGCAAGGGGGATGCACCCATGCCAGGAATCGTGATCGTCGGCGTCCAGTGGGGCGACGAGGGCAAGGGCAAGGCCACCGACCTGCTCGGTGAGCGCACCGACTGGGTCGTCAAGTTCAACGGCGGCAACAACGCGGGCCACACGGTCGTGGTCGGCGACGAGAAGTATGCGCTGCACCTGCTCCCCTCCGGCATCCTCTCGCCGGGCGTCACCCCGGTGATCGGCAACGGCGTCGTGATCGACCTCGAGGTCCTGTTCCACGAGCTCGAGGCCCTCGCTTCCCGCGGCATCGACGTCTCGCGCCTCAAGGTGAGCGCGAACGCGCACATCATCACCCAGTACCACCGCACGCTCGACAAGGTCACCGAGCGCTTCCTCGGCAAGCGCATGATCGGCACCACCGGCCGCGGCATCGGCCCGGCCTACGCCGACAAGATCAACCGGGTGGGGATCCGCGTGCAGGATCTGTTCGACGAGAACATCCTGCGTCAGAAGGTCGAGGGAGCCCTCGACCAGAAGAACCACCTGCTCGTGAAGGTGTTCAACCGCCGCGCGATCACCTGCGATGAGATCGTCGACGATCTGCTCGCGTACGCCGAGCGGCTGCGCCCGATGGTCGCCGACACCGGGCACCTGCTCGACGAGGCGCTCGGCCGCGGCGAGGTCGTCGTGTTCGAGGGCGGTCAGGCGACCATGCTCGACGTCGACCACGGCACCTACCCGTTCGTGACGTCCTCCTCGGCGACCGCGGGCGGCGCCGCGACCGGTTCCGGCGTCGGGCCCGGGCGTCTGGACCGCATCGTCGGCATCGTGAAGGCGTACACGACCCGGGTCGGATCGGGCCCGTTCCCCACCGAGCTCTTCGACGAGCAGGGCGACTGGCTGCGCGCGCGCGGCTTCGAGTTCGGCACCACCACCGGGCGTCCGCGCCGGGTGGGCTGGTACGACGCTCCGATCACCCGGTACGCGACCCGAGTGAACGGCATCACCGACCTCGTGCTCACCAAGCTCGACATCCTCGACGGGCTGGAGCAGATCCCGGTGTGCGTCGCCTACGACGTCGACGGCGTGCGCTTCGACGACGTGCCGGTGAACCAGAGCGACTTCCACCACGCGAAGCCGATCCTGGAGTACTTCCCCGGGTGGAGCGAGGACATCTCCTCCGCGCGCCGCTTCGAGGATCTGCCGAAGAACGCGCAGGACTACGTGCTCGCGCTGGAGAAGATGAGCGGCACCCGCATCTCGGTGATCGGCGTCGGTCCGGAGCGCGACCAGGTCGTCGTGCGGCACGACCTCGTGGACTGACGACCACCCGCCACGGACGAACACCGGCCGCGGGGGACGACCACCCGCTACTGACGTGCACTCGCGAGAGGAGGATCCGATGACGCGATTCTGGATCGGCGGCTACGGCCCCGAGATGAACGGCGCGGCCGACGGGATCGGGCTGCTCGCGGTGGACGAGGGGCATGGGCCGACGACCCTCGCCTACCGCGGTGCGGTGACGCCCGTCTCCTCGCCGTCGTGGCTCGCGCAGCATCCGAAGCTCGACGTCGTGTACGCGGCGCTGGAGGGATCCGGCGAGGTCGCGGCCTTCGTGCGCTCCGGCGAAAGCGCGCTGCGTCCGCTCGGACGTCCGGTCGCCGCCGGCCAGTACGTGTGCCACCTCGCGGTCGCGCCCGATGGCCGCTTCCTCGTCGCCAGCTGTTACGGCGATGGGCGGGTGGTGCGGATCGGGCTGGGCGCGGACGGCGGGCTGGTTCCCGATGCGCGCGACAAGGCGGCAGAGCTGCGTGCCGCGCTGTTCGGCGACGAAGCGGAGGACGATGCGAGCCTCGAGGCCGCGGACCCGCACGCCGCCGTCGATCCCTACGCCTCGGATCCGCACAGCCTGGATCCGAACGGCGACCCCCGGGTCTCGCACGCGCATGCCGCCGGGTTCCTGCCCGACGGGCGGATCGCCACGACCGACCTCGGCTACGACCTGGTGCGGATCTGGCGTCCTGCTGCATCGGGGCTGACGCTCGACCACGAGGTGGTGCTCCCGCGCGGAGCCGGCCCGCGGCACATGGTCGTACATCCCAGCGGGCACCTGCACGTCGTCACCGAGTACTCGTGCGAGTTGTTCACCCTGGCCGCCGATCGCGAGGGCCGGTGGGGGCTCGTGGCCGGCACTCCCGTGTCGGCGATCGCGACACCAGGGCACGACTATCCGGCCGAGGTCAGCCGATCCCGCGACGGCGAGACCCTGTACGCCGGGGTGCGGGGCAGCAACACGATCGCCGCGTTGCGCGTGCGCGGATCCGGGGAGGTCGTCGATCCCCTCGCGCTCACCGACGCCGGCGTCGGCTGGCCCCGCCACCACCTCCTGCACGACGGAGCGCTGCTCGTCGCCGGCCAGCGCTCCGACGAGATCAGCGTGCTCGATCTCGACGAGCGCACCGGCGTCCCGGGCCGTGTTCGGCACCGCGCCCTTGCGCCCGCACCGACGCACCTGCTGCTCGCGCGCTGAGGCCGGCCGCCCACCTGCGGCCCCGGGGTCGGGCCGCTTCCACCGCCGCGGCTCGCCGGGTGGATCCGACACGAACGCCCGGGGCAGGATGGCGCCTGCTCCGGGCGTTGGTGATTGCCGGCGGCCCTGAAGGGGGCATCAGGGCCGCCGCCGGCTCACACGCCGGCTCTGTCCAGCTCAGCCAGCGACTCCTCGACCTCGGCACGCAGGGCGCCTCGCTCGGCGTCGGGCAACCAGGATGCGTCTACGGCGCGCAGAGCCATGCGGCTCAGCTGCTCGCGGGACGCGCCGATCTGCTCGTTGAGGATGGTGTACTCGTTCGCGAGGGTCGTCGGGAACATCCCGGGGTCATCCGAGCAGGGGATGACGTTCAGCCCCTCGTCGAGCATCGCCCGGATCGACGCGCGTCGCCACGACCGCCAGGAGCGGCGCGACGTGGTGGAGCCGACCGTGAACGCGACGCGATCATCCCGGACGCGCGCGACGACCTCCGGATCCTCCAGCACGTAATAGCCGTGATCGATACGATCACAGCCCAGCAGATCGAGGCAGGTGATCGTGTTCTGTGCACTCGGAGCGTGCTCCGAGGAGTGCGCAGTGCGCTTCAGCCCCGCCTCGCCGGCCAGCCTGTAGGCATCCGCGAACCGCTCCGGCGGGCCGACCGTCTCCAGGTTGTCGAGGCCGATCCCGGCGACGTACTCGTTCGGGTTGGCAACCATTTCTCGCACCCGCTCGAGCGCCTCTTCGCCGCTCTTGGAGCGGTCGATGCCCTTGATCAGACGGCCGGACATCCCGAAATCGCGCTCCGCCATGCGGATGCCCTCGGCATAGGCCGCCACGCTGCCGGCGTAGCCGAGCGAGGCGAGATGCTCGGGCACATCGTCGAAGAACAGCTCGAGGTGACGCACACCGCTCAGGCGGTGTGCGTCCTCGAACGCTTCGTAGACGATGCGAGTGAGGTCGTCCGCTTCGCGCAGCGCCTCGATCACCCACGCGGATGCCTGGAAGAGCGAATAGGAGACCTCCGGTTCATCCGGCGATCGCTCCTGCGGCACCGGGATCACCGTATCGCGATACAGGGAGGGATCCGGCGGCAGGGAGTTGATGTCCGCGAAGATCCGCTCAGGGTCGTCCGGCAGCTCCAGATGCGCGCGCCGCGCGAGGTCCGCGAACGTCGTCGCACGCACGGTGCCGATGAGGTGACAGTGCAGTTCGACCTTGGGAAGCTTCCGGATCCACTCGTCCGAGACGGCGGGCGTCACTTGGACGTCACCTCGCGGGCGAAGCGGTCGACCCAATCGCTGCGGGTGGGGACGAGCTTGGCCGGGTCGAGCGTCTTGTACCCGGCTGCCACCGGATCCTTGGCGATGTCGCCGACGACGGCCGTGGCGTCCGCCGGGATCTCCGCGGACGGGTTCACGGGCAGGTCGCCCACGATCTTGGCCGACGCGGTCTGAGCCTCGGTGCTCAGCAGGTAGTCGATGAACTTGTACGCGGCGTCGGTGTGCGCGGCGCCCTTGGGGATCATCGCACGGTTGGTCGCCATGTAGGCGCCCTTCGCCGGCGCGGTCCAGGCGATCGGCTGACCGGACGCGATCAGCTTCGTGGCGAAGCCGTTCAGCGTGTCGGCGGCGACGATCTCCTTCTGAGTGATCAGGTTCGTGACCTCGGTCGACGAGCTGTAGAACTGCAGGATGTTCGGCGCCCAGCCGTGCATCGTCTTGAATGCGGTGTCGACGTCGTACGGGCCCTTGCCGTACGCGGTGCCGACCCCGCTGATGGTGAGCTGACCGGCCGTCACGGCGATGTCGGGCAGCGCGAGCTTGCCGGCGTAGGCCGCGTCGCCGTACAGACCCCAGTCTGCGGCCTGCTTCTTGTCGAGCACGTCGGTGCGGTACATGGTGCCGTTGAGCTGGTAGCTGTAGGCGGGGCCGTCGTACGCCTTCTCCTTTGCGAAGTCGGCGATCTTGCCGAGCCCAGGGATCTTGGACGCGTCGACCTTCTGGAACAGGTCGTCCTTCTGGCCGAGGGCGGCATAGAAGTCGCTGATCAGCATGACGTCGACGCCCGGATCGACGCCGCCGGCGAGCTGGAGCTTGGAGATGCGGTCGGCGTTCGCGCCGGTATCGATCTCGACCTTGATTCCCGTCTTCTTGGTGAACGGATCGAGGATGGCCTGCTTGAGCTGGTCGGATCCGAACGAGAAGGTGCTGAGGACGAGCGTCTTCGAGGCCGTGGTCGGCTCGGAGGAGGCCGCGGGGGCCCCGGACGAGCTGCAGCCGGCGAGGGCCAGGGCGGATGCCGCGACGGCGGCGATGGTCGCGACCGTGCGGAGGTGAGGCGTGGTCATGGACGTTCCTTTCGGGGAGGATTAGGGAGGGAGGAGGTCAGTCGGTGAGGGCGATGAGGTGCCTGGGCCGGGCCGTGACGGTGACGGCCTGCCCCGGGGTGAGGCGGGGTGCCTCCTCCGCTCGCACGTGCGAGCGGAGGAGGATCGCCTCGGATCCGTCGGGCACCTCGACGGTGGTGAGGATGTCGACGCCGCGATAGGCGATGTCGCGTACGGTGCCGGGCAGCGCGAGCCCTTCGGCGGCGGACGTCTCTCCTGGCACGAGGACCACGTGCTCAGGGCGGACCGTGACGAGGCCGTCCGCGGTCGACACGAAGTTCTCGTAGCCGAGGAAGTCGGCGACGAAGCGGTTCGCCGGGGCGCTGAACACGTCGGCGGGTGCCCCCTGCTGCATTATCCTGCCAGCGCGCATCAGCACCATCTCGTCGCTCATCTCGAGCGCCTCGTCCTGGTCGTGAGTGACGAGCACGACGGTGAGCCCGGTCTCGTGCTGGATGCGGCGGATCTCCGCGCGCATTTGCACGCGCAGGCGCGCATCGAGGTTGGACAGCGGTTCGTCCAGCAGCAGCAGCTTCGGGCGGATCGCGATCGCGCGGGCCAGGGCGACGCGCTGCTGCTGGCCGCCGGAGAGCGCGCGCGGCTTGCGAGCGGCGAGGTGGCCGAGGCCGACGAGCTGGAGGCTCTCGGCGACCCGGGCGTCGCGCTCTTTGCGGCCCGTGCCGCGCAGCTTGAGGCCGTAGGCGACGTTCTCCGCGACGGTCATGTGCGGGAACAGCGCGTACGACTGGAACACCATGCCGAGTCCGCGCTTCTCCGGCGGCATACGGGTGGCGTCGACGCCGTCGATGAGGATGCGTCCGCTGGTCGGCCGGGTGTAGCCGGCCAGCATCCGCAGCGACGTCGTCTTGCCGCATCCGGACGGGCCCAGCAGCGTGGTCAGCTTGCCGGCCGGGATGGTGAGGTCGATGTCGTCGACGGCCGTGAAGTCGCCGAAGACCTGGGTGACGGATTCGAACTGCGCTGCGGCGTTCACTTGTTGATGCCTCCGAAGATCTTGGCGAAGCCCACGGTCTTCTCGGCCAGGATGGCGATGACGACCGTGACGGCGAGGATGAGGGTGGATGCCGCGGCGACCATGGGGTCGTAGCTCTGCTGCACGTAGTCGAGCATCGTGACGGGCAGCGTCCGGGTCGTCCGGCTCTGCAGCAGGAGCGACAGCGGCACATTGTTGAACGAGGTGATGAAACTCAGCAGCGCGGCCGAGAAGATCCCCGGACGAAGGATCGGCAGCGTGATCGTCCAGAACGTCCGCCAGGGCGACGCGCCGAGGCCGCGCGCAGCCTCCTCGAGGAACGGATCCGCGCCGGCGACCGCCGCGCCCGTCACGCGCACCGCGTAGGGCAGCAGCAGAGCGGTGTGCCCGATGAGCAGGACGAACCAGTTGTCGATCCGGAACGCGACGATGAGCTGCTGGAACAGCGCGAGGCCGACGACCAGCTCGGGCACGATCAGGGGCGAGAGGAAGAGGCCCTCCACGATCCCCTTGCCGGGCAGCTTCCCTCGGTGGATCGCGAGCGTCGCCGGCACGCCGACCAGCAGGGCCAGAAAGGTGGCGAGCAGGCCGATCTCCAGGCTGGTCAGCAGCGCGCCGACGAACGGCTGGTAGGCGATCGCGGCGCCGAACCAGCGCAACGAGAACCCGTGCGGCGGGAACTGCAGGGTGGGCCGGTCGGTGAACGCCACGGCGACGACGAACAGGATCGGGACGATCATGACGATGTAGCCGGCAACGGCGAACGCCGTCGCGACGGGGCGTGAGGTCTTCACGAGGTTGCTCCCTTCCGGCCGATGATCGAGGCCACGGCCGAGACGGCGAACACGAGCACGGTCATGATCAGGGCCGTCGCGCTCGCGCCCGCCCAGTCGATGGTCACGCTGGCGTAGTTGAACAGCTGCGTCGAGAGCACGCGGTTGGCGGATCCGCCAAGCAGGTACGGGGTGGTGTAGGCGGTGACGGATCCGGCGAAGACGAGCGTCGACGCGACCACGAGCCCGGGTAGCGACAGCGGCAGTACGACGTCCCAGAAGGTGCGGGTGCGCGAGGCGCCGAGGCCGCGCGCCGCGTCGTCGAGGCCGGCGTCGACCTGCGACACCGCGGAGTAGCAGGTGATGATCGCGAGGGGGAGGAACAGCTGCGTGAGGCCGAGCACGATCGCGAGCGGCGTGTACAGCAGCTGTGGCGCCTTGTCGATGATGCCGAGTCCGGTGAGCAACTGGCCGAGCGCGCCGTTCGAGCCCAGCACGACCAGCCACCCGAAGGTGCGCACGACGTTGCTCAGCAGCAGCGGGAAGATCGCCAATGCGAGCAGCACCCCCGACCACTTCGACGTCGAGCGTGCGAGGAGGTAGGCGATCGGGAAGCCCAGCACCACGCAGACCACGGTGACGACCAGCGCCAGCAGGACGGTGCGCCCGATGATCGCGAGGTCGTACGGATCCGTCAGCATCTTCCCCACGCGGACGAAGATGTCGAGGGTCTTGGTGCGCGGCGGTGCGAACAGCATCGCGAGCGAGGGGATCAGGAACCCGACGAGCAGGAATGCGAGCCCCGGCAGCAACAGCAGTGTCGGTGTCAGTCTGCTCCGCATCGAATCTCCTTTGATCGGTTTGAAGTACTGTAACCGGTTACATTCGATTGCGCAACGAAGAGGGTCAATGATTTCAGACAGGCATGCGCGATTTGTCGGTGCTTCAGTAACCGGTTGCAGGAAGTCGGTCAGTAAGCTTGCCGAAGGACAAGGAGCACTCATGGCCACGATCGCGGATGTGGCGCGACTCGCCGGCGTGTCGAAGGCGACGGCATCGCGCACCTTCACGCGCCCCGAGGTCGTGACGGCCGAGACGGCCAAGCGGGTTCGCGCAGCCGCAGAGAAACTCGGCTTCGTCGTCAACAACGCTGCGAGACTGCTCGCGGGCGGCCGCAGCGGGATCCTCGCCCTGGTCGTGCCGACGCTCGACAACAGCTTCTTCGCGCCCATCATCGCCGGGGCTCAGATCCGGGCGGATGCGGAAGGCTACCAGCTCACGGTCGTGGTTCACCCGCTCGAGTCGGCGTCCGAGATCCCCGCGTTCGAGCGACTGAGGCGTCAGGTCGACGGGCTTGTCGTGCTTGCGCCGCGAGGGTCGGATGAGTTCATCCGCGCCGCCCTGGGCGAGACGCCCGCCGTCCTCGTGGACCGCGAGATCGACGGGATCCCGTCGGTGATCGCCGACTCGGCGTCGGCATTCGGCGCGCTCGTCGCGAGCCTCATCGCGGGCGGGCACCGTCGCATCGCCTATCTGGGCGGGCCCGCGGGATCCTGGCAGGACGGGCAGCGCACCGCCGCTGCCCGTGCGGCGGCGACCGGGACCGACGCACACATCACGGTGCACGGCCCCTACGATTCGACGTTCGCCGCCGGCATCGACGCGTCGGCGTCGGTGCGCGACGGCGCTCCCACCGCGGTGGTGCCGTACGCCACGGCTCTCGGACTGGGGGTGCAGTTCGCCTATCTGTCGGCGGGGGAGCAGCCCCCGCTGGTCAGCTCCGAGCGCGCGATCGTGCGTGCGCTCGGCAAGGAGGACACCCCGGCGATCGACGCCGACGGGCACGAGCTCGGCCGCACCGCCGCTGAGATGCTCATCGATCGGATCGGCGCACCGGACGCGCCCGCGGCCAGAGTGCGCCTGGATGTCGTGCTCGATCTCGGCCGGACGCTCTCGTCCACCCCGTCTTCGCGGATCTGACGCAGTGGCGCCGGCAGTCCCGCGTCCCGTGCGGACCCGGGCTCACGCCGCCCGCAGCACCGGGGAAGGCTGCAGCAGCCGCTCGACCACGTACTCTGCGTCGCGGCCCATGCCCATCAGGGTCGGCGAGGCGATCGAATACTGGAACGGCAACCCCATGAACGCGAGCCCTGGCACGACCATGGACATGCCGCGTTCGTGCCGGACCCCGTCCCCGTCCGCGAACCCGGGGATGTCGATCCAGTCCAGGATCGGCCGGGATCCCGTGCACCACACGATCGTCGCCGGATCCAGCCATTCGCCGCCCTCGAGGATCGGGCGACCGTCGTCGACCGCAGTGACTCTTCCGACCTCGCGGATCCCAGCCCTGCGCAGATCCGACATGTGGTTGCGCACGAGGTTCACGCCGTGCCCGCGCCGCTCCTCCCACGCGCGACGCCCCTTCTCGGTGTCGCTGGTGGCGTTGCGGAGCCTGCGGATGAAGATCTCGCTGATCAGGTTGCCGATCGGGGTGTCGATGTGGCCGGGGACCTGCCCGGGATTGCGTCCCGCGATGATCGTCTCATGTCCGGCGGCCGCCGCCTCGAGCGCGATGTCGGTGCCCGAGTTCGCGGCGCCGACGACGAGCACCGGTCCCTCCGCGAGGTCCTCGGGGCCGTGATAGTCGAGCGAATGCAGCTGCCGGATCGAGGGATCCGCCGCGGCCGCGAACGGAGGCACGATCGGGCGGTGGTGCACACCGGTGGCTACGACCACGCGCTCCGCGACGACCTCCTCCCCGGTGTCGAGCGCGACTCCGAACAGCCCGTCGTCACCGACGTGCAGGCGCTGCACGCGCGTGGCCGTGCGCACCGGGATCTCGAAGGTCTCGGCATACCGTTCCAGATAGTCGGCGAGCTGCGCGGCGGTGGGGTAGTCGAACATGCCGATGCCGAGTCGCAGGCCGGGCAGCTCGGCCCAGCGCCGAGGGGTGAACAGGCGCAGCGAACGGTAGCGCTCCCGCCAGCTGTCCCCGATGCGGGCGTGCGCGTCGAAGACCTGGATCCTCGCGCCACGATCCAGGGCGCGCCGGGCGGCGTGCAGTCCTGCGGCCCCCGCGCCGATGATCGCCAGGTCGAGTGTCGTGGTGGACATGGTCGCCTCCTTCTCAGGCTTTCCCGCACGATATGGCGGGTCACGGGGGCGCGGCATCGGCAGAAATGACCATTCCCGGGGCGAAGTCCGGATCCCGGTCGGGGTCCGCAGAAACAGCCCCCCCGGACGGATACGGCTGGGCTCAGGCCGCGGCGACGAGGCCGTGCGCGTACGCGTAGGCGGTCGCGGCGGATCTCGACGGCACCTCGAGCTTGCTCAGGATGCTGCCCACATGGCGGGCGACGGTCCGATCGCTGAGGAACAGGTGCTCGGCGATGCGCCGGTTCGACCAGCCCCGGGCAACGAGCTCGAGCACCTCGCGCTCGCGGCGGCTGAGGCCCGGATCCGCGGGCGTCGGCGGCGAGGTCACCGCGAGCCGTTCCAGTCGGACGAGGTCGGGCACCGCGCCGAGAGGTTCCAGCACCGCGCGGGCGGCGTCGAACTCGAGCTGCGCACCCTCCTCATCGCCGGCCGCACGGGCGGCGGATCCGATCGCCACGCGCACCAGCGCCGCCGCGTGGGGAGCGTCGAGGTGGCGCCAGTCCAGCCATGCGGCGCGCAGCAGTGTCTGAGCCTCGGCGGCCTTCCCCTCCCTCAGTGCGACCGCGCCCCGCGCCTGGGCGGCGAGGGCGCGCATCGACAGGGTGTTGAAGACCGCCGCGCACGCGCCGAGCTCCTCGACCGCGATCCGGGCGGCGGGGATACGTCCGCGATCCAACGCGACGAGCACCGCCGCGGCGAGCACCTCCGCGCGCTCGGCGGGACCGAGCACGCTCGCCCTGGCCCGCTCGAGGCCGCTCCAGGCCGTGTCGAGCTCGCCGGCGTCGCGGTGCAGCAGTGCGAGGCCTGGCTGGATCTGGGTTCCGAGCGCGGCGGCCCGGCGGAACGCGTCGCGCGCCTGCGCCGCCCGGCCGGCGACGCGATGCAGTTCCGCGGCCCGATACCACGCATTGCCGAGCGTCTCCGGGCGCTTCTCCGTGCGGCAGACCTGCTCCGCGGCCTTCGCCGCCGCACTCCATTCGCCGCCGAGCTGCATCACCGTCGCCCGGTGCAGGGTGCACTCGCCCCGGAACGGCTCCAGGCCCCGCTGCGTGTCGCACCAGTCGCCGAGATCACGCGTCCACACCCGCGCCCGCTCCAGATCACCGCGCGCGAGAAGGCTCGCCACCACGGCGCAGAACGCGGGCCCGGCCGCCCGGTCGCTCACCCGCCCGGAGCCGATCAGGAGCATGACCCGATCCAGGCAGTCGAAGCCCTCCTCCGCCTGACCGAGCTGCACGAGGGCTCTGCCCAGGCCCATCGTGGCGAGCGCGTCGAGGTCGCCGTCCGCCACGGCGACGGCCAACTCGGCCGCCCGGCGATACAGCGGAGCGGATCCTGCGACGTCACCCTGGGCGAACCGGGCGACCGCAAGGCACAGCTCCTGGAACGCATCCGTGCGCGGATCCGCATCCGCGCGGGCGCACAGCTCGAGCAGCCGGCCCATCCAGGTGCGGGCGAGCACCGGCTCCCCGTGTTCATGGTGCGTGAAGCTCAGCCAGAACACGCACCGTACGGCCGCCGCGAGGTCACCCGCATCGAGGAACGCCAGGTGTGCGCGCTCCCAGGCGCGGGCGCTGACCTCGTCGCGGCCGGTGAACCACGCCGCCTGCCCGAGGTCCTCGAGCTCGGCCGCCCCGAGGAGCGCTTCGCGCGCGACGAGCCGATCGAATCGCCCGGTCCAATCCATCACGGGCGTGCCCCGGATCGCCATGCGCACAGTATGTTCCCGAGTCGGGCGGGCGACAAGGGTGGGAGGGGGATCCGGGGGTGGTCCCGTGCGGTTCGCCGGGATGACGCGCGCGCCCGCCCCGCTGGCCCCGCAACTCTGCAGGACGTATGCAACTCTGCAGGATGAACAGCGCCGAAATGTCCGACAGAGTTGCAAACGTCCTGGATCCTTCGGGGGCGGACGGACTCGCTCGCCGGATCCCTCCGGCCCGCCCCGCCCCATTTCTGACGATTCCGTAGGAATTCGTGCCCTGCGGCGCGCGTTCTGGCATCGTGAACCGAACGTCCTCGGCGGTAACCGGCCGAGCGGCCGAGTATCACGGGATGACGGAGGCGGCATGACCGACGAATACGACCTGATCGTCCTGGGCGCGGGTCCGGTCGGCGAAAACGTGGCCGACCGGGCGGTGCAGGGCGGACTCACCGCGGTGATCGTGGAGAGCGAGCTCGTCGGCGGCGAGTGCTCGTACTGGGCGTGCATGCCGTCGAAGGCGCTGCTGCGCTCGCCGCAGGCGCTGCGGGCGGCGCAGCACGTCGGGGGAGCCGCCGAAGCCGTGACCGGCGACCTCGACGTGCGAGCCACGCTGGATCGCCGTGACTCGTTCACCAGTCACTGGAAGGACGACAGCCAGGTCGCCTGGCTCGATTCCGCCGGCATCGACCTCGTTCGCGGCCACGGCCGTCTGAGCGGCGAACGGCAGGTCACGGTCGCCGGATCCGACGGGGCCGAGCGGGTGCTCACCGCACGGCACGCGGTCGCGATCAGCACCGGATCCGACGCCGCGGTCCCGCCGATTCCGGGCCTCCGCGAAGCGAACCCGTGGACCAGCCGCGAGGCCACGAGCGCGGAGGAGATCCCCGCCTCTCTCGTCGTGATCGGCGGCGGCGTGGTCGCCGCCGAGATGGCCACCGCCTATGCGTCGCTCGGCGCGACGGTCACCGTGCTGGCCCGCGGCGGACTGCTCGGATCCGTCGAGCCGTTCGCCGGCGAGCTGGTCGCGGAGGGCCTGCGCGCACTCGGCGTCGACGTGCGCACCGGCGTCGCGACGCTCTCGGTCGTGCGTGACACCGACGGGGTGACGGTCACCACGGACGGCGGCGAGGTGCGTGCCGCGGAGATCCTCGTCGCGACCGGGCGCACGCCCCGCAGCCGCGCCATCGGGCTCGAGGTCGTCGGGCTCGAACCCGGCCGCTCGATCAACACCGACGACACCCTGCGCGTGCTCGGATCCGACTGGCTGTACGCGGTCGGCGACGTGAACGGCCGCGTGCTGCTCACCCACCAGGGCAAGTATCAGGCGCGCGCGGCGGGCGACGTGATCGCGGCGCGGGCGCGGGATGAGGCCGTACACGACGGCCCGTGGGGACGGCACGCGGCGACGGCGGATCGGGCGGCCGTGCCGCAGGTGGTGTTCTCCGAGCCGGAGGTCGCCGCGGTCGGTGTCACCGAGGCCGCCGCGCGGGATGCGGGGCACCGGGTGCGCGCGGTGGACGTGGAGTTCTCCTCGGTCGCGGGAGCCTCGCTGCACGCCGACGGCTACCGTGGAATGGCGCGGATGGTCGTCGACGAGGATCGCCAGGTGCTGCTCGGCGTGACCTTCGTGGGGCCGGATGTGGCTGAGCTGATCCACGCCGCAACGATCGCGGTGGCAGGCGAAGTGCCGCTCTCCCGCCTCTGGCACGCGGTGCCGTCCTACCCCACGATGAGCGAGATCTGGCTGCGCCTGCTCGAGGCGTACGGGCGCGGATCTGCGTGAGATCCGGGACGGATCCGTCGCCGTCGGGAATCCGGAACGCAGGATCCCTGTTCCCGATGTCGGAGGGTCCGCGTACTGTCGAAACGGCGCAAGCCGTAGCAAGACACCCTGAGGAGGGTCGACGCATGCAAGCCGTATACGAAGGAACCGTCATCGCCAACGCCGAGGACGCCGATGTCGTGCTCATCGAGGGCAACCGGTACTTCCCGCCGACCTCGATCACGGAGGGCGCGCTGCAGGAGAGTCCGACGCCCTACACGTGCCCGTGGAAGGGCGAATGCCAGTACTACTCGATCCGCGTGAACGATCAGGTCACGAAGGATCTCGCCTGGGCGTACCTGCACCCGTACCCCACGGCGATCGAGCGCGTCGGCGCGGACTTCTCCGGCTATGTCGCGTTCGATCCGACCGTGACCATCCGCGAGGGTGTCGTGCCGCGGGAGGGATCCCTGCCCTGAGGGCGGGCCGCCGATGATCGAGTTCCGCTCCGTCTCCAAGACGTTCCCCGACGGCACGCACGCTGTCGATGACTTCAGCCTGGTTATTCCGGCGCGAAAGACCACGGTGCTGGTCGGCTCGTCCGGATCCGGGAAGACCACGCTGCTGCGCATGATCAACCGCATGGTCGAGCCGACCGGCGGCACGGTCGAGATCGACGGCGAGAGGGTGCGAGATCGGGATCCCGTGGCGCTCCGCCGCAGCATCGGCTACGTCATGCAGAACTCGGGGCTGATGCCGCACTTCTCGGTGATCGACAACGTCGCCACGGTGCTGCGCCTGAACGGTGTCTCCCGGCGCGCGGCGCATGGGCGTGCGCGTGACCTGCTCGACACGGTCGGCCTCGACCAGGCGCTCGCCGACCGCTATCCGAGCCAGCTCTCCGGAGGGCAGCAGCAGCGCGTCGGCGTTGCGAGGGGCCTCGCGGCCGACCCCAACATCCTGCTCATGGACGAGCCGTTCGGCGCCGTCGACCCCATCGTGCGCACCGAACTGCAGCAGGAGCTGCTGCGTCTGCAGCGCGAGCTGGACAAGACGGTGGTGTTCGTCACGCACGACATCGACGAGGCGTTCCTGCTCGGCGATCAGATCGTGATCCTCGACAAGGCCGCGCGGATCGTGCAGCGCGGTACCCCGGAGGAGATCCTCTCGTCTCCCTCGGACGACTTCGTCGCCGCGTTCGTGGGCGCGGACCGGGGCAAGCGCGCGCTGCATCTCAAGCAGACGCCGCACGGCACCGTGATCGTCGACGCCGACGGGCGTGCCCAGGGCACCCTGGTGCAGACCCCCGCCTCGTTGCTGGATGCTCATCCGCCGCGGGCGGCTGACGACGTCGCCATGGACGCAGGGACCGCAGGCTGACATGACCTGGATCATCGACAACCTCGGGCTCATCCTCGGATACGCTGCCGTGCATCTGCAGCAGAGCATGATCGCGCTCGTGCTCGGGGTGGTCGCGTCGGTGCCGCTCGGGTGGATCGCCTGGCGGTACCGCCTGGTGCGCGGTCCCGTGATCGTGCTCACCGGGCTGCTCTACACGATCCCCTCGCTCGCCCTGCTGATCCTGTTGCCCGCGCTGCTGGGCTACTCCGCGATCAGCCCGACCAACCTCGTCGTGGCTCTCACGATCTACAACGTCGCGATCCTGGTGCGGGCGGTCGCCGACGGCCTCGACTCGGTCGATGCCGACGTGCGCCGCGCGGCGACGGCGATGGGCTACGGATCCTCGCGCCGGTTCTGGACGGTGGAGCTTCCGCTCGCCGGTCCCGTGATCCTCGCCGGCGTCCGGGTGGCGGCGGTGAGCACGATCGCGCTGGCGACCGTCGGAATCCTGGTCGGCGTCAGCAACCTCGGCTATCTCTTCACGAACGGGCTCGATCGGCGCCTCATCGAAGAGGTCTTCGCGGGTGTGATCGCCGTGGTCGTGCTGGCCCTCCTCGTCGACCTGGTACTGGTGCTGGTCGGGCGCGTGCTCATGCCGTGGCAGCGGGCGGACCGGGCACAGGCGCGTGGTGTCCTTCGGCCTGTCGAAGCGCCCGCCGTCGTGACGGGAGGCGCGGCATGAACCTCTTCGCCGATGCGATCCGCTGGCTGCTCGATCCGGCTCAATGGACGGGATCGTATGCGCTGCCCGTGCTGTTCGGGCAGCACCTGCTCTACACGTTCCTGTCGGTGCTGGTCGCCGCCGCGCTCGCGATGCCCGCGGGCTGGCTGATCGGGCACACGGGACGCGGCCGCGAGGCAGCCGTGGCGATCTCCGGGGCGGCGCGCGCCATCCCCTCGTTCGGCCTGCTGATCCTGCTCGTGCTGCTGTTCGGGGTGCTGCAGGTGCCCGCCGCGGCCCTCGTGACCTTCGTGCTGCTCGCGATCCCGTCGCTGCTCGCCGGCGCCTACACCGGGATCGAGGCGATCGACCGGCGAGTCATCGACGCCGCCAAGGCCGTCGGGATGACTCCCTGGCAGGTGTTCTGGAAGGTCGAGTTCCGGCTTGGGCTGCCGCTGCTCATCGGCGGGCTCCGCGCCGCGACCCTGCAGGTCATCGCCACCGTGACGATCGCCGGCTACGTCAACCTCGGCGGCCTCGGCTATCCGATCATCCAGGGGATCCCCCTGGGCCGCTTCGACGAGGTGCTCGCCGGAGCCCTCCTGGTCGCCGCCCTCGCGCTCATCGCCGACCTGCTGTTCGCGATCGCCCAGCGTGCCTCCGTCCCCGCAGGCGTGCGCGCCGCGAACGGGGCCCGCAGCGAGGACGAACCCCGCGCCCGCATCCGCCTGCGCGCCCCGCGCCTCGCGCGCTCCTGATCCTGTCCCGCACCACAGACCCCGAATTCGTCGAAGAGAGGAACACCATGTTCACCGCTCGAATCCCCCGCATCGCCGCCACGGCCGTGGCCGCTGTCGCTATCGCCCTCGCGCTCAGCGCGTGTGGATCCAGCAACCCGCTCGACAAACCCACCTCGACCGCCGGATCCGGATCATCCGACACGATCGTGATCGGATCCCAGGCGTACTACTCGAACGAGATCATCGCGGAGATCTACGCGCAGGCCCTAGAGAAGGACGGGATGAAGGTCACGCGCCAGTTCAACATCGGCCAGCGCGACGCCTACATGCCCGACGTGAAGTCGGGCGCGATCAGCCTGTTCCCCGAGTACACGGGCAACCTGCTGGAGTACCTGGGAGGCAAGGCCGACACGAACAGCCCGGACGAGGTCTACGCCGCTCTGAAGAAGGCGCTGCCGAGCGGGCTCGTCGCGCTCGACTACGCCCAGGCCGCCGACCAGGACACCTACACGGTGACCAAGGCCAACGCCGACAAGTACGGGCTCTCCTCGATCGCCGATCTTTCCAAGGTGCCGGCCCCGGTGACCGTCGGCGGAGCTCCCGAGTTCGAGAAGCGCCCGTACGGCCCCGCCGCGGCGAAGACCGACTACGGCGTCGACCTGGCGTTCTCGGCCACCGGGCAGACCACGCTCGAGGCGCTGCAGGCCGGCACCGTGCAGGTCGCCGACATCTACTCGGCCGACCCCGCGTTCGAGAAGGGCGACCTGGTCGCGCTGAAGGATCCGAAGAACATGATCCTGTCGTCGAACGTCGTCCCGATCGCGAGTGCGAGTGTCTCCGACAAGATCTCGAAGGCGATCAACGCGGTCAGCGCCAAGCTCACCACGGCGGAGCTTGTGAAGCTGAACGTGCAGAGCACGGTGGACAAGAAGCAGCCGGCGGACATCGCGAAGGCCTGGCTGAAGGTCCAGGGCCTGAGCTGACCCTGCATGCCTGAAAGGACGGCCCCGGGAGCGGATCCCGGGGCCGTCCTTGTGCCGGTCAGCCTCGCGCCGCGAGGTGCCGGGCGAAGAACCGCCCGGCGTCCTCACCGGCGTGCGCCGGGACACCGGTGTGCCCGCCGAGGTTCGCCTGCAGGGTCTTCTCCGCGGATCCGAACGCGTCGAACACGTCGAGCGCGCGCTGCCGGTCGTTGCCCTCGTCGTCCCACTGCAGCAGCACGTGCACGGGGATTGTGATGCGGCGCGCCTCGTCGAACATCCGGAGCGGTACGTAGCTGCCGGCGAACAGCCCGGCCGCGACGATCCGCGGATCGATTGCCGCGAGCCGGATCCCGATGGCCAGCACGCCGCCGGAGTAGGCGACCGGGCCGCCGACCTCAGGGAGGGCGAGCAGAGCATCCATGACGGCCTGCCACTCGGGGACGACTTGTTCGACCAGTGGGAGGACCAGCCGGTCGATCACGTCCTCACTCGGGCGCGTGCCGGTATCGAGCGCCTGCCACAGGTCGGCACGGGCGCTCTCGAGCGTCGGTGGGGCGGGGCGGTCGCCACTGCCTGGCATCTCAAGTGCGGCAGAGGCGAAGCCGAGTTCTGCCGCCGCGCGGGCGCGGGCGTCCAAGCGGGGACGCATCCGTTCCAGGCCGATCCCGCTCGGATGGCCGAGCAGGATCAACGGCACCGGGGTGGATGCGGAGGCGGATCCGGGTGTCCAGAGGATTCCCGGGACGCCGCCGAGGGTGAAGCCGCGCTCGACGATGCCGTCGTCGCGCCGGTTCTCAAAGGTGAATTGCAGTTCAGAGGTGGAGTTCATGGTCGTGCCTTTCGGGAGTGCTGAGTACGGCGCTCCCGGACGACCTATCGCCCGACCGTGACCCCAGAAAGGAGCACCCACGTCGATTCGTTCATGGGTATCACCTCCTTCATCCGGGCCAGCACGGCGTAGGTGACAGTAGCACTTCTGGCGGCGGCTGGCGAGGAACCGGCGACGGCGACGGCCCGTTGTGCAGGGTCGGGCCGCAGTTGTGCAGGGTCGCGCGATGTCGCAGCCAGCTGAGGATCGGAAACCGGGGCCTCGGGACGCGGCGGATCGTGCGTGACCCTGCACAACGACCGGGGCTCCCTGCAGAACCGCAGCCCGCCCCAGGGGCGCAGGTCAGTCCAGGGCGCTCATCACGTGCTTGATGCGGGTGTAGTCGTCGAAGCCGTACTGCGAGAGGTCCTTGCCGTAGCCGGAGTGCTTGAAGCCGCCGTGCGGCATGTCCGACACGAACGGGATGTGCGTGTTGATCCACACGCACCCGAAGTCCAGGTCGCGGGAGAAGCGCAACGACCGGGTGTGATCCTTCGTCCACACCGATGCCGCCAGCGCGTACGGCACGTCGTTCGCGAACGCGAGGGCCTCCTCGTCGTCCTGGAAGGACTGCACGGTGAGAACAGGCCCGAAGATCTCGCTCTGCACGGCCTCGTCATCTTGCCGCATGCCCGAGACGATCGTGGGCTCGAAGAAGTAGCCGACGTCGCCCTGACGGCGCCCGCCGGTCTCGATCTTCGCGTGCGCGGGGAGGCGGTCCACGAAGCCCTGCACCTGCGCGAGCTGTGCGGCGCTGGAGAGCGGCCCGAAGAACACGCCGTCCTCGTGCGGCGCGCCGGTGCGGGCGTGGGTGCGCACGCGCTCCACGAGCGCCTTCAACAGTTCGTCGTGCACCGAGGCGTGCACGATCACGCGTGTTGCCGCGGTGCAGTCCTGACCGCCGTTGAAGAACGCGCCCGTGACGATCCCCTCGGCGGCCTTGGAGATCGAGGCGTCGTCGAACACGATCGCGGGTGCCTTGCCGCCGAGCTCGAGGTGCACGCGCTTCACGTCGGCCGCGGCCGATTCGGCGACAGCCATGCCGGCCCGCACGGATCCGGTGATGGCGACCATCTGCGGAGTCTTGTGCGCGACGAGTGCGGCGCCCGTGCCGCGGTCGCCGAGCACGACGTTGAGCGTGCCGGCGGGGGTGTGCTCGGCGACGATCTCGGCGAGCAGCAGCGTGGTGAGCGGCGTCGCCTCCGCAGGCTTGAGCACGACGGTGTTGCCGGCGGCCAGGGCGGGGGCGATCTTCCAGACCGCCATGTTCAGCGGGTAGTTCCACGGCGTGACCTGCCCGATCACGCCGATCGGCTCGCGGCGCACGTAGGAGGTGTGCCCAGCCAGGTACTCCGCGGCGGCCCTGCCCTCGAGGCTGCGTGCCGCGCCGGCGAAGAAGCGCAGCTGGTCGACGGACTGGTCGATCTCGTCGGTAACGAGGTTCGCGCGAGGCTTGCCGGTGTCCTGCGACTCCAGGTCGGCGAACTCCTCGGCGCGCGCGGCCATCGCGTCGGCGATCCGGAACAGCGCGAGCTGGCGCGCGGCCGGCGTGGTGTCGCGCCAGAACGGGAACGCGGCTGACGCAGCGGCGTAGGCGGCGTCGACGTCGATCTGATCCGAGATCGGGGCTTGGCCGTACACCTGCTCGGTGACGGGGTCGATGAGGTCCATCCGGCCCTCGCCGTGGGCGGCGACGGAGCGGCCGCCGATGAAGTTCTGCAACAGGGAGGTCTGCATGCTGATCAGGATAGGCCAGAATCAACGAAATCTGAAGAAATCTGGATGGAAAACTTCGATATCGGTTGCGACGGATGGTTTCGAATGTCAGGATCGTCACATGAACGATAAGCCGAAGGTGCCGGTGCTGGACGACGTCTCGAAGCGGATCATCGAACTCCTGCAGGAAGACGGCCGTCGACCCTACGCCGAGATCGGCCGCGCGGTCGGGCTCAGCGAGGCAGCGGTGCGCCAGCGGGTGCAGCGGCTCACCGACAGCGGGGTGGTGCAGATCGTCGCGGTGACCGATCCGCGGCAGCTCGGGTTCGACCGGATGGCGATGCTCGGGATCCGCGTCGACGGCGATCCTCGCGTCGCGGCCGAGGCGATCGCGAATATTCCGGACATCGCATATGTCAATGTGACGCTCGGATCCTTCGACATCCTCGCCGAGGCCATCTGCGAGAGCGATGAGGATCTGCTCGCGCTGATCGCGACGCAGATCCGCACCATCCCGGGCGTCTCGCACACCGAATGCTTCCTTTACGCGGGGCTGCACAAGGACCTCTACAACTGGGGCACGCGCTGATCCGCTGACCATCCCATCACATCACCCTGGCCGCAGCACACGGCTCCGGGGCGCCGATCGCGCCCGGGATCGAGTACCGCACCGCAACATCCACCACCATCCCGAACAAGGAATCCACTCATGGGAACGACCGTCTTCGAACGACGGCAGCCGAGCGCGGCGGTCATCGAGCGCTCACTCGAGAACACCGCGCACGGCGCGTTCTGGCTCGACGACGTCGAGCGCCCCGCCTACCCGCAGCTCACCGGAGAAGTGCGCGCCGACCTGGCCATCGTCGGCGGCGGCTACGCGGGCCTGTGGACCGCGATCCGCGCGAAGGAGCGGGATCCGCAGCGGTCGGTGGTGCTGCTCGAGGCGAATCGCGTGGGCTGGGCCGCGTCCGGACGCAACGGCGGATTCTGCGAGGCGAGCCTCACTCACGGCGAGGAGAACGGCCGGAACCGCTGGCCGGATGAGCTGGATACGCTGGAGCGCCTGGGGCTGGAGAATCTCGACGGCATCCAAGAGACGGTCACGCGTTACGGCATGGATGTCGACTGGGAGCGCACCGGCCAGATGGCGGTCGCCGTCGAGCCGCATCAGGTCGAATGGATGCAGGGCGAGCACTTCCTCGACCAGGCTGCGGTGCAGGCCGAAGTCGCCTCGCCCACGTACCTCGCCGGATCGTGGGACCGCGAGGGCTGCGCGATGGTGCACCCGGCAAAGCTCGCGTTCGAGCTCGCCCGCGTCGCCACCGAGCTCGGGGTGCAGATCTTCGAGCGCACCCGGGTGACGGGGCTGCGGGGGTCAGCAGCGGGCGGCAAGGGCGTGCAGACGGTCACGGCGGAGACCGGATCGGTGGTCGCCGATCAGGTCGCCCTCGCCACGAACGTGTTCCCGTCACTGCTCAAGCGCAATCGGCTGATGACCGTGCCTGTCTACGACTACGCACTGATGACCGAGCCGCTGACCGCCGAGCAGCACGACGCGATCGGCTGGAAGAACCGGCAGGGTCTCGCCGACAGCGCGAACCAGTTCCACTACTACCGGCTGAGCGCCGACAACCGGATCCTGTTCGGCGGCTATGACGCCGTCTACCACTTCGGCGGCAAGGTGCGCGAGGAGTACGAGGAGCGACCGGAGAGCTTTCGCAAGCTCGCGTCGCACTTCTTCACGACGTTCCCGCAGCTCGAGGGGCTGCGGTTCACGCACCGCTGGGCGGGGGCCATCGACTCGTGCAGCCGGTTCTGCGCTTTCTTCGGCACGGCCCGCGGCGGCCGTGTCGCCTACGCCACGGGGTTCACCGGACTTGGGGTGGGCGCCACCCGATTCGCCGCCGACGTCATGCTCGATGAGCTCGCCGGTCTGTCCACCGAGCGCACCCAGCTCGAGATGGTGCGCACCAGGCCCATCCCGTTCCCGCCCGAGCCCGCCGCCTCGATCGGCGTCAACCTCGTACGCGCCGCGATGAACCAGGCCGATCACAACGACGGCAAGCGCAACCTGTTCCTCAAGGCGCTCGATGCGGTCGGCATGGGTTTCGACTCGTGACCGCGCTGCCTGCGGCCGGGACGGCCGTGGTCGCGGATCTCGCCCTCGCGCACGAGCCACTTCCCGTGTCTGAGGTGGTGGACGGATCCCCCGCCACTGCGGTCGCCGTGCTCGATGACACCGGCGACCGCGAGATCGGGATCTGGGAGATGACGCCCGGCACGGCTCGCGACACTGAGGCGGACGAACTGTTCGTCGTGCTCTCGGGGCGCGCGACGATCGCGTTCGAGGATCCTTCGTTGGTCGATCTCGAGGTCGGACCGGGATCCGTCGTGCGGCTCGCGGAGGGCATGCGCACGGTCTGGACCGTGACCGAGACGCTGCGCAAGGTGTACATCGTCTGAGCCTTGTCGGCGCGAACGCGCCGTCTCGTCTCGCTCCTCATCCCGGCGGTCAGCTCGTCGTGGTAGAAGCCGCTTCCGTGCCCTTTAGGGCGTCATGGCCGCTGGCGGCGCGCAGGAGCGGGCCGAGTCGCGTCGGGATCAGCTCGTACATGACCAGCGTCGACCGCGTACGCACGATGCCCGGAGCACGAAGGATCCGCTGGGTGACCCGGTAGAGGTGCCCGTTGTCACGAGCGGCGACCCGGGCCATGAGGTCGCCGTCGCCGCTGACGGCGTAGACATCCAGCACCTCGGGGATGTCTCGCAGCGACTCGGCGACGGAACGCGGATTCCCCTGCACGAGCTCGATCGCGACGAAGGCCAGCACGGGGTGACCGAGGGCCTTCGGAGCGATGCGATGGCTCGGCGCACCCAGGACATCCGCCTGCTCCAGGCGCTTCAACCGAGCCTGCACGGTATTGCGTGAAAGGCCGGAGATGCGTGCCAGTTCGACGCTGGAGGCGCCGGGAGACCGGTCTCGGGCGAGCAGGATCCGCCTGTCGATCTCGTCCAGCTCCGGCGAAGTGCTCACGGGGTGCCATCCTCTCGAGTCATTGATGTGCGTTCTGCATGTTGATAGCATGATTTGGTGGTCGTAACGCATACGGAGTATACGCTCACGGCATGCAACGAACACCGTCAGCGACGACGGTCGCCGGTCCTCGGACCGAGCGCCCCGCCCAGGCCCGCCTGCACCTCCTCGGCACCGCCGGAGGACCGACGCCTAAGCAGACGCGCTCCGCTCCGGCGCAGGCGATCGAAGTCGAAGGACGGATCTACGTGATCGATGCCGGCAATGGTGTCGCGCATCAGATCCGCCGTGCCGGAATGGACCTCGCAGACCTCACTTTCGTCGGCATCACGCACCACCACTCGGATCACAACGCTGACCTCGGTACGCTCCTGCACCTGGCCTGGTGCGACAGCCTGAGGACGCCGGTCGAGGTCCGCGGGCCGCGCCCGCTGGACGAGATGATGGAGGCCTTCTTCCGGTTCTCCGACGCGGACGTCTCCACCCGCATCGCAGACGAAGGTCGCCCGCCGTTCCGAGGGCTCGTGCGCCATGCGGAGGTGCACCAGGCCGGGGTCGTGTTCGAGGACGACCTGGTGCGCATCAGCGCCGCCCGGGTGGAGCACCCGCCGATGGACGCCTTCGCGTACCGCATCGACACCGCAGATCGCTCGTTCGTGATCTCCGGCGACACGGCGCCCTCCGAGGCGCTCATCGACTTGGCTCGCGGCGCCGACGTGCTCGTGCACGAGGCGATCCACTTGCCCTCGATCGAGGCATCCGTCGCGCGCAGCAACGGCACCCGGCTGCGGGAGCACTTGATCGACTCGCACACCAGTGTGGACGACCTCGGCCGCATCGCGACCGCCGCCGGCGTCGGCACGCTCGTCGTCTCGCACCTCGTGCCGGCCGATGCCGCGCTGCCCGACGAGGATTGGATCGGGCCGGCCCGGCGCACCTTCTCCGGTGAGGTGCTCCTCGCCCACGACTTCCGAGTCATCTGAGCAGTCTCCGACCGATACTTCTGAGACAAGGATTGGATCCGCACATGCAAGGAACCCTCCCCGGCTGGCGTCTCGCCGTCGACGTGGGCGGCACGTTCATCGACTTCGCCCTCGTGCACGCCGAGACCGGCCGTGTCATCGTTGAGAAGCAGCCCTCGGATCCGCGAACCCTCGTCGACGAGTTCATGGCAGGCCTCGCGCGCCTGCCGGTCGCACCCGGCGACCTCGACCTCATCGTGCACGGCACCACGCACGGGCTCAACGCCCTTGTTCAGGAGACCGGAGCGAGCACGGGACTGCTGACCACGCGCGGTTTCCGCGATGTGCTGCAGATCGGCCGTGCCGCTCGCGTGAACATGTACGACCCGCACTACGCCCCGAGGCCGCCGCTCATCCGCCGCTCCCGGATCCACGAGATCTCCGAGCGCTTCGACGTGCACGGCGAAGAGATCCTGCCGCTCTCACTGAGTGACGTCGACGAGGCTGCCGACGCGCTCGTCAGGGTGGGCGTGCAGTCCATCGCGATCGCCTTCCTGCACTCTTACCGCTACCCCGCGCATGAGCAACGCGCGGCGGAGCGGATCCGGGAACGGCATCCGTCGATTGCGGTGACCTGCTCGAGCGACCTCACCCGGGAGTGGCGAGAATACGAGCGCAGCTCGACCGCGGTGGCGAACGCGTTCATCCAGACCGGTTTCGCGGCTTACGTCGACCTGCTCCAGCAGCGGTTGCGGGAGGCCGGCTACGCCCGCGACATCGTCTTCGTGCAGTCCAACGGCGGCACCATGCCGGCCGGAATCGCCGCGGCCCAGCCCGTGCGCACCCTGAATTCGGGCCCCGCCGGAGGCATAACCGGTGCCGGAGATCTGGCCCGCCGGCTGGGGCTGGACAATGTCATCGCGACGGACGTCGGCGGCACCACCTACGACGTCGGACTCATCCTCGGCGGCGAGGCGCAGGAGCGCTCGATCACGACCGCGGGCGGTCGCCCGATTCTCGCCCCCTCGATAGACATCGTCTCGATCGGCGCCGGCGGAGGGTCCATCGCGCAGATCGACGCGCTCACCGGCGGCCTGCGGATCGGGCCGGAGAGCGCCGGCGCTGTGCCGGGTCCGGTGTGCTTCGGGCGGGGCGGACAGCGCCCCACCCTGACGGACTGCCAGCTGCAGCTCGGCAGGCTCGACCCGGACCGCTTCCTCGAGTCCCGCATGACGCTCGATGCGGCGGCCGCGACCGCCTCCATCGAGCAGGCGCTCGCCGAGCCGTCCGGGATGTCCGCCGATGAGGCGGCCGACGGCGCGCTCGAGGTCGCGGAGGCGAACATGGCGAACGCGATCCGGCAGATCACGACCGAGCGAGGCCTCGACCCGGCCGACTTCACCGTGCTGTCCTACGGCGGCGGGGGAGGGCTGTTCGCGGCCTTCGTCTGCGAGAATCTCGGGATCCGGCAGGTCGTCATCCCGCCGCACACAGCGGCCTTCTCGGCCTGGGGCATGCTCAGCTCCGGATTCCGGGAGGACCGCACCGCGACGTCACTCCGTCCGCTCGCGGTCGACACCGTGCCCGATGTCCTCGCCGACCTCGAGGGGCTCGTCGCTGAAGCCACCGCGCAGCTGCGCCGCTATGGTCTCGACCTTGCGGACGCACGGATCGTGCGGCGTCTCGACCTCCGTTATGCGGGCCAGGCCCACTCGCTCGAGATCACGCTCGACGACGCCTGGCCGGATTCGGCCGAAGCGTTCCTGGAGGGGGCGTCCGCGGCCTTCCACGCCGCCCACCGTCGCCGTTACGGACACGGCGACGCGAACGCCCCGCTCGAGGCGGTGGCCGCCCGGATCCGGGTGAGCTTCGACCAGGACATCGCCCGTCCCGGGGCAGAAGTCGAGCCCGCGGCCGCAGAGAAGCGCACCAGGAGCATTCACTTCCGCGGACTCGGCCGGGTGCAGACTCCCGTCATCGCGCGGCGGACGCTCGAGATCGGCGAGAGGCTCGCGGGGCCCGCTGTCGTCGACGACACCGCCACCACGATCATCGTGCCGCCCGGCTGGTCGGCACATCGCCACGGGAGTGACTCGCTCGTGCTGGAGAAAGAGGAGACGCGATGAGGTCGACGCTGAGCCCCGCGCGCATCGAGATCATCCGCAACGCGCTGGTGTCTGCCGCCGAGGAGATGTCCGAGACGATCGTGCAGACGGCCTACAGCCCGCTGCTGTACGACATCAAGGACTTCGGCGTCACGATTCTCTCCGCACGCGGCGAGATGTGGGCCGAGGCCTCCGGTCTCGCAGTCTTCCTTGGCGCCCTGCGGGGCACGATCCAGAAGATGCTGGAGACGAAGGATCCCGCGACCTTCGCTGACGGCGACGTCTACGTCGCGAATTGCCCGTATCTGACCGGCACGCACCTCTCCGACACCGCGATCTACATGCCGGTGTTCGTCGACGGCGAGCTGGTCGCGTTCGCGGCGACCATGGCGCACTGGGCCGACATCGGCGGGCGGAGCCCGGGCGGGTGGGATCCCAGCAGCACCGACATCACCATGGAGGGCCTGCGCTTCACGCACCAGCGTCTGCATGCCGCGGGCGAACCCGTAGCCGAGCTCTACGAGGTCATTCGCAACAACGTCCGCCTGCCTCGCCAGGTCATGGGCGACCTCGCCGCCCAGATCGCGGCGTGCCGCACGGCCGCCGATCGTATCGCCTGGCTGTGCGGCAAGTACGGCGCCGCGACCGTCGACTCCGCCATGTCGACGGTCATCGAGAACACCCGCGTCGCTCTGCGCGAGTCGGTGCGCGAGCTCCCCGACGGGCGCTGGAGCGGGCAGCAGCACCTCGACTTCGACGGTGTCGACCGCGCCTACCGACCGCTGGTGTCGGTGGACGTCCAGGTGAGCGGTGACGTGCTCACGGTCGACCTCACCGGCAGCTCCGGCCCCGCGCCCGGGCCTGTGAATTGCCCGGAGATCGGCGCCCGCAGCGTAGTCCTCGCTGCGCTGAAGGGGGTGTTTTCACCGCACGACGCGACCAACGAGGGACACCTGTCGTTCGTCCATTTCGTGTCTGCGGACCAGCCCTCCCTCGTGCACCCCGTCGAGCCGGCGCCCTGCGATTCTTACGGGCTCGTGTGCCGCACGCTCGTAGAGACCACCATCCGGGTGATGGCGGGCCCGCGCCCAGCACGCTCCCGTGCAGGCGGCTATCAGATGGTCGGCTGCTACATCATGCGCAGCACGGTCGCCGAGAGCGACAGGTTCACGTATACGGAGCCGATCCCGGGCGGTTATGGCGCCTTCCCGGGGAGTGACGGCAGCACGCTCGTGTTCGGCGGCGACACTCCTCTGCTCCCGGTCGAGATCATGGAGTCGCGCTACCCCTTGCGCTGCGACGGCCTTGCGCTCGACCTCGAGTCCGCCGGTCGGGGGCAGTACCGAGGAGGCTACGGGATCCGGCGCGATATCCGGATCCTGGACGACGGCTGCCTCGTGAAGCCGAGCTTCGAGAGCGTCTCGGATCCGCTTGCCAAGGGTGTCGACGGCGGTGCCGCGGGGGCGCCGACCAGGCTGGAGGTCATCCGGCCGGACGGGGGTGTCGAGGTGCTAACCGAGCGTCCCGAGCAGTTCTCTGTCCCTGCGGGCACGGTGCTGAGTCTGCACACCGGCGGAGGCGGCGGCTACGGGGAACCCTTTGACCGGGACCCCCAGGCGGCGCTCGCCGATGTCGAGGACGGGTTGCTCACACCCAACGAGGCCCGCGACAGGTACCGCGTCGCGATCGGGCGGATCCCGGACGGATTCGTGCTGGACGCACCGGGCACGACGCAGCTGCGCGCAGCGCAGAACGACCCCGCTTGCGGTGCGGAGGCGGCGCATGAAACGGGCGCGGGACCCGAACCCGCCCGATCCCGATGACTCAGGACATCGACGTCCTGAGTCCCACGCACAAGGAGCAACAAACATGAAGAAGACACTGATCGGCCTGATCGCGGCGACAGCCCTGATCCTGACCGGCTGCTCATCGGGCCCGGCGCCCTCGACGGCGCCTGAGACCAAGGGCGCGAAGACCCCGATCACGGTCGCCGTCGTGCCGGTGGCCGATGTCGCGCCGCTGTACCTCGGAGTGGAGAAGGGGTTCTTCGCCGAGGAGGGGCTCGACATCACGATCAAGAACGTGCAGGGCGCTGCGGCCGCAGTGCCTCTATTGCTCAACGGCGAGATGCAGTTCGCCTACGGCGCGCTGATCCCCGTGATCTCGGTCGCGGCCTCCGGCGTCCCCGTCACGTTCGTCGTCGGCGGGATCGCCAAACCGCCGTCCGCGAAGGCCGACTACTCCGCCATCGTCACCAAGCAAGGCAGCTCGATCAAGGATCTGAAGGGCCTCGCCGGCCACAGCGTCGCGGTCAATGCCTTGCGCGGCGGTCCGCACCTGTCGGTGATCCTCGCCCTGAAGAAAGCCGGGGTCGACCCCAGCACCGTGAACTTCGTCGAGCTGCCGATGTCCGACGGCATGGCCGCCGTGCAGCGCGGCGACGTGGACGCGGCCTACCTCGCCGAGCCGTTCACCTCGCAGGCGGTCGCCGCGGGCTTGCCGGTGATCAGTTCGCCGGTCTACGAGACCGCGCCCGACGGCGCGACAAGCGGCTATTTCGCCGTGCGTCCCTATCTGGACCAGCACGCATCGACCGCTGACGCCTTCGCCCGCGCCATCGCGAAGTCGGACGAGTACGCCAACGGCCATCTCGACGAGGTGCGCGCGCAGATCGTGAAGTACTCCGGGATGGACGCGAAGACCGTCGAGAACATGCGTATCCCGACCTTCACCTCGAAGCTCGAGGCCTCCAGCATCACGGCGATGGCCGGCCAGATGGACAAGCTGGGCTGGCTCACGGCCCGCCCCGACGCCGCCGGCATGGTGCGCTGATGTCCGGCCGGGCCACGGCATCGGTGCGGATCCGGGCACGCGCTCCCCGCACATCGCCCGCCTCCGCGCGAGCGGTGTGGGTCGGTGCCGTGGCCGTTGTGGCCGTGCTGGTCCTCTGGGAGCTGCTCGGCCGGCTCGGCGGCGGAGGCGCGCGGATCCCCGTGCCCACCGCGATCGGTGCCGCGCTCGCCGGCCTCGTCATCGACCCGGGGTTCTGGGCAGCAACTGGACAGACCCTGCTCAGCGCCGCTCTGGGTCTCGTGCTCGCCGCGCTCGCCGGAGTCGTCGCCGGCACCGCCTACGGGACCTTCGTCTTCCTGCGGCACAGCACGAGCGCCCTCATCGAGCTGTTGCGCCCGATTCCCCCGGTCGCGTTGCTGCCCGTCGGGTTGCTGCTGTTCGGCACCAGCCTGCAGATGAAACTCGCGCTCATCGTCTACACCGCCTTCTGGCCGGTCTTCATCCAGACCGCGTACGGGCTGCGCGACATCGACGGGACACTCGTCGACATGGCCAGGATCCACCGGGTGCGGCGCGGCCGCCGGCTGCTCGGGATCGTGCTGCCCAGCATCGGGCCCTACATCGCGGTGGGTCTCCGGCTCTCGGTCATCGGCGCCCTCATCGCGAGCATCGTGAGCGAGCTCATCGGCGGCGCACCGGGTCTCGGTTACGCGCTGGGCCTCGCGCAGAGCACCGGTCAGACCGCCCGGATGTACGCACTCGTCGTCGTTATCGGCGTGCTCGGGCTCCTCGCGGATCGGTCGTTCGGTCTGATGGAACGGATCTCGCCGGGCTGGAGCCCGGCGAACCGGGAACGGGGACGCTCATGAGCGCGCGCACCCGCTCCGCCGGCCGCAGCGCCGTGCGACTGGTCACGTCGTTGTGGTTGATCATCGCGATCGTCCTCGTCTGGTACTTCCTCTCGCAGGGGTCTGCGAGCTTCTACGTCCCGCAGTTCCCGGCCACGGTGCGCGCGATCGGCGTCTACTTCACCCCGGCGGGGTTCCAGGCCCAGGTGCTCCCGACCGTGGCGAACCTGCTCGCGGGCTTCGTCGTCGCGGTCGTCGTCGGAGTCGCGCTGGGCATCGCGATCGGACGCTCCCGGCTGCTCGGGGAAGCGACGGCGCCAATCATCGGCTTCGTGCGGTCTGTGCCGCCGCCCGCGCTGCTGCCGATCGCGATCGCGCTACTCGGGATCGGCGCCCCGATGCGGATCGGGCTCATCGCGTTCGGCGCCGTCTGGCCGACGCTGCTCAGCACGATCGACGCGGTGCGGAACATGGATCCAGGACTCGACGACATCGCGCGGGTCTACAGCATCCGCCGACGCCGCAGGCTGTTGCAGATGGTGATGCCAGCCGCGGCGCCGATGATCGTCGCCGGTATGCGCACGAGCCTGCTCTACTCGATCACGCTCATCGTGCTCTCCGAGATGGCGGGGGCGAGTGCGGGTCTCGGCCATTCCGTGCTGCTCGCGCAGCGCACCTTCCAGATCGCCGACATGTGGGCGGCGATCCTCATGCTCGGGCTGCTCGGCCTGGTGCTGAACGTCCTCTTCCTGGCGTTCGAGCGCACGGTGTTGCGCTGGCACATCACACGACACACGGAGCGAGGGGGATCATGGATCTCATGACGCAGGACACATCGACCCAGGTGCTGACCACCGCCGGCCTGACCAAGGGGTTCGGCGCGGATCCGGGGGCGAACCTCGTCATCGGCGGGCTGGACCTGTCGATCGCGCGGGGCGAGTTCGTCTGCGTGGTCGGTCCGTCCGGCGCGGGCAAGACGACGCTGCTGCGCTGCCTGTCCGGCCTGGAACGGCCGACCGCGGGCACGATCATGTTCGATGGCGAGCCCATCGACGGCCCGCCGCGGCACCTCGGCATGGTCTTCCAGGACTACACCCGGTCACTCATGCCGTGGATGAACGTGCTGCAGAACGTTGTCTTCCCGTTGCGGGACAAGGGCATCTCGAAGGCCGAGATGCGCGAGCGGGCAGAGGAGAGCCTGGCTGCCGTCGGCCTTGCCGGCACCGAGTCGAAGTCACCTTGGCAGCTCTCCGGTGGCATGCAGCAACGTGTGGCGATCGCGCGTGCTCTCGCCTACCGCCCGCACCTGCTACTCATGGACGAGCCGTTCGCCTCGGTGGACGCGCAGACGCGCGCCGAGCTGGAGGACCTTGTGCTGCGCCTTCACGGCAGGTATCGCACGACGATCCTGCTCGTCACGCACGACGTCGATGAGGCTGCTTATCTCGCCGATCGGGTAGTGGTGCTCGGCGGCCGGCCGACCGAGGTGCGGGAGGTCGTACCGGTCGATCTGCCCCGTCCGCGCGACCAGATCACAACCAAATCGCTTCCGAAGTTCACCGAGGCGCGCGCGAGGATACTTGGACTGATCGCGAGTCGCTAGATGTACTCGGTCAGCATCCTGTTGCGTCACGACTCCGTCGCACGTACCCGCTGTGGACGATGAAAGAGTCGCTCGGCGCTCGCCCCGTTAGGCGGTCGCGAACGCACTGCAGCGCGGAGCGCGCGTGTCGCCGCCTGGCCCCCGCTCTCAGGGGACAAGGACGACTGCGACTCAGAGAACCCACGGGATCGCGCTTCACTCAGCGCCCGTGCGCCAGCAAGGCCAGGTGCAGGGCGGACAGGGTCTCGCCGTCGTCGAGGTCGGCACCGAGCAGATCCGAGATCAGGGTGAGGCGCTGGTAGAACACCGAGCGGGACAGGTGTGACGCGGATGCCGCCGCGGTGCGATTGCCGGGGTGGGCGACCACGGCCCGCAGGACCCTGATCAGGTCGCCGTCCGTGGCGTCGTCGTGCCGGATGAGCGGGGCGAGCATGCGGGCGCTGTGCTCCTGCAGACGGTGGTCGCCGCTGAGCTCGGCGGCCAGGCGTGCGAGCGGACGGTCGGCGACGTGCAGCAGCTCGCCGGGCGCGGCCTGACGGGCGAGGCGGCGCACCACGGGCAGTGCAGAGAGCAGCCCTGCGGTGCCGGACAGAGGATCGCTCACCGCACCTCCGTCGAGCGCGGCCAGCGCCGATTCCGGCAGGCGGGATCCGGCGGGAAGCGAGAGCAGCAGGATCCGCTCCGCACCGATGTCGGCGATCAGGCTCCTGACGGATCCCGGCGCGTCGACAGGTTCGAGGACCGGTGCGGCCGCCGAACCCACCGCGACATGCAGTACGCGATCCCGCACCGGGAGGCCCGACGCCTCCAGACGCGCCTCGATGCCGGCGTCCGACGCATACTGCGCGCCCACCAGTGCCGTCAGCACCGTGTCTGCACGAAGCCGCGACCAGGCGCCCTCGCCGTCTGCCAAGCGTGACAGCGCGAGCGCCGTCGCCGCCTGCTCCAGCACGGTCGATCGCCCAGCCGGATGCGGCGGACCGGGCAGCGCGACGAGCTCGCCCCACCGCGCGCCGCGCGCCGCGACCGGCACCCGAGTCCACTCCGGCGGCAGGCGTCGCGATCGACCGGTCCACCCCGCGAGCGCCTCCGCGTCGGTGAGTTCGGCCGTGTCGGCGACCACCACCTCGTGCGCCAGATCCTCCAGCACGACCGGCGCACGCAGCGCGCGGGCAGCCTCGTGCACCACGACCTCGACGGGCGCCCCGCGCAGACTGAGGCCGGTGAACAGCTCGTGCAGACGCTGTCGCTCCTGCAGCGCCTCGACCTGACCGGCGATGATGCGGCGGTGCACTTCTTCGGTCACCGCGACGAACTTCACTTCTTGCTCGAGCGTCACCAAGGCCAGATCTCGGCGCCGGCAGGCCGCGACGAGCGCGGGCGGCGCGACGGTGAAGCGGGTGCCGAGCTCGAGCACGATCCCGGCCAGGCCCGCGTCGGCCAGCTCGTCGACGAGCTGTGCGAGCGGTGCAGGCGCGCCGGACCAGCCCGCACCTGTGGTGAGCAGCAGCTCGCCGCCGTCCAGCAGTGCCGCGACGCGTTCGCTGTCGGAGACGTGCACCCAGCGCACGGGAGCGTCGACGGATCCGGCCAGAACCTCGGGCAGCCCGGCCTGCAGCGAGGCGACGCCGAGCACGTCGGCGACGGTCGGCAGGCCCGGGTCGAACCCGTCCGGACGATCTGTCCGATCCGGGCTGAAGTCAAGACGATCTGCGGCCACGGATCCATCCTGTCCTCTGTGAGCATAGGAGAACAAGCCCACGGACACATCCGACAGAGTGTCCGGATCCTGCGCCACCGGCTCGCGAGAAACCAGTTCGGGCATGAGACACCACATCTGCCGTGGTGTCTCATGCAGGATGTGGTTTCTCGTGGATCCTGGCCCACCCAGAACCCGAGGAGCACCATCGTGACCCTGATCCCGCACTTCATCAACGGCGCTGAGGCCGGCACGGCCGAGCGCACCGGCCCGGTCTACAACCCCGCCACGGGCGAGGCGCACCGCCAGGTCGCGTTCGCGAGCGTCGGCGAGGTCGAGCAGGCCATCGATGCCGCCAAGGCAGCCGGCCCGGCCTGGCGCGCGACCAGCCTGATCAAGCGTGCCGACGTGTTCTTCCGGCTGCGCCAGATCCTCGCGGACCGCACGCCCGAGCTCGCCGCCATCGTCACGAGCGAGCACGGCAAGGTGCTCTCCGACGCGGCCGGAGAGGTCTCCCGCGGCATCGAGAACGTCGAGTTCGCGGCAGGCCTCGTGCATCTGCTCAAGGGTGAGCGCGCCGAACAGGTCTCGCGCGGCGTCGACGTGCACTCGGTCAAGCAGCCGGTCGGCGTCGTCGCCTGCATCACGCCGTTCAACTTCCCGGTCATGGTGCCGCTGTGGATGATCGCCTCCGCGATCGCGTGCGGCAACACGGTCGTGCTCAAGCCCAGCGAGAAGGATCCGTCGGCCGCGGTCTGGATCGCGAAGGCGTTCCAGGAGGCGGGGCTTCCGGACGGCGTGCTGAACGTCGTGAACGGTGACAAGGTCGCGGTCGACACCCTGCTCGACTCGCCCGTCGTGAAGGCGATCAGCTTCGTCGGATCCACCCCGATCGCCCGCTCGATCTACGAACGCGCCTCCGCCAACGGCAAGCGCGTGCAGGCCCTCGGCGGCGCGAAGAACCACATGGTCGTCATGCCCGACGCCGACATCGACGGCGCGGCCGCCGCCGCCGTCTCCGCCGCCTACGGCTCGGCGGGGGAGCGCTGCATGGCCGTGTCCGTGCTCGTCGCGGTGGGTGACGTAGCGGAGCCCCTCATCGCGGCGATCACCGAGAAGGTCGCGAACCTGCGGATCGGCGATGGCACTGACGCGTCGAGCGAGATGGGACCGCTGATCACCCGGGAGCACCGAGACCGCGTCGAGAGCTACGTCACCGGCGCCGAGGCCGAGGGCGCGACCGTTCTCATCGACGGCACGCGCCAGATCAATGGCAAGCGCATCGCCGCCGGTCAGCCCATCGAGGGTGACGGCTTCTTCACCGGAATCAGCCTGATCGACGGCGTGAAGCCCGGCATGAAGCTGTACGAGGACGAGATCTTCGGCCCGGTGCTCTCGGTGGTCCGCGTCGACAGCTACACCGAGGCCGTCGAGCTCATCAACGCGCACGAGTTCGGCAACGGCGTCGCGGTGTTCACCCGCGACGGCGGCACCGCCCGTCAGTTCGAGTTCGACATCGAGGTCGGCATGGTCGGCGTGAACGTGCCGATCCCGGTGCCCGTGGGCGCGTTCTCGTTCGGCGGCTGGAAGGCCAGCCTGTTCGGCGACTCGCACATCTACGGCCCCGAATCGGTGCACTTCTACACGCGCTCGAAGGTCGTCACCACGCGCTGGCCCGACCACACGCCGGCCCAGGTCGACCTGGGCTTCCCCAGCAACCACTGACGCGGAAGGATCCTGATCATGAGCACTCTCACCGACACCGCACAGTTCACCGACCGACACGGCGCTGTGCACACCCTGCCCGCCGCCGAGGCCGAGGCGCAGGTGCGCGCCGACGATCGCGCGCACGTCTTCCACTCCTGGAGCGCGCAGGGCCTCATCGACCCGGTGCCCGTCGCCGCGGGCGAAGGATCCACGTTCTGGGACTACGAGGGCAACGCCTACCTCGACTTCTCCAGCCAGCTGGTGAACCTCAACCTCGGGCACCAGCAGCCCGACCTGGTCGCGGCGATCCAGCAGCAGGCCGGCCGTCTCGCGACGATCCAGCCGTCGATCGCGAACGACGTGCGCGGCGAGCTGGCCCGGCTCATCGCCGAGGTCGCCCCCGACGGCATGGAGAAGGTGTTCTTCACCAACGGCGGCGCCGACGCGAACGAGTACGCCGTGCGCATGGCGCGCACCGTGACCGGGCGTCGCAAGGTGCTCTCGATGTACCGCAGCTACCACGGCTCCACTGCGACCGCGATCTCACTGACCGGCGACCCGCGGCGCTGGGCGAACGACGGCGTCGACAACGGCACGGTGCGCTTCTTCGGCCCGTACATGTACCGCTCGGCATTCCACTCCTCGACACTCGCCGAGGAGTCGCAGCGCGCGCTCGAGCACCTCGAGCAGACGATCCAGCTAGAAGGCCCGAACACGATCGCCGCGATCATCATCGAGACGGTGGTCGGCACCAACGGGGTGCTGATCCCGCCGCCCGGATACCTGCCGGGCGTGCGAGAGCTGTGCGACCGCTACGGCATCGTCTACATCGCCGACGAGGTCATGGTCGGCTTCGGCCGGCTCGGCGAGTGGTTCGGGGTCGACGCGTTCGACGTCACGCCGGATCTCATCACCTTCGCGAAGGGCGTGAACTCCGGCTACGTGCCGCTCGGCGGGGTCGTGATCTCGGATCGGATCGCGGCCGCGTTCGACACCGTGCCGTTCGCGGGCGGGCTCACGTACTCGGGCCACCCGCTCGCCTGCGCCGCGGGGGTCGCGACCTTCGAGGTGTTCCGTCGCGACGGGATCCTGGAGCGCGTGCGCGACCTCGGATCCCGGATCGTCGAGCCGACCCTGCGCGCGTGGGCGGAGACGCACCCGAGCGTCGGCGAGGTGCGCGGGCAGGGCCTGTTCTGGGCCGTGGAGCTGGTGCGCTCGAAGGAGACCCGCGAGCCGCTCGTGCCGTTCAACGCAGGTGGTGCAGATGCGGCGCCGATGGGCGCGTTCGCGGCGGCCGCGAAGAAGGGCGGCGTCTGGCCGTTCACGCACTTCAACCGCACGCACGTCGCCCCGCCGCTCGTGATCACCGAGGACGAGCTCGTGCGCGGTCTCGCCGTGATCGACGAGGCGCTGACCGTCGCGGACGGGTATACGGTCTGACGGATCCTGCTCGCGCTGTCCTTTCCTGAACCAGCTGCGCTTCTATCTGGCGCGCCTTCAGGAAAGGACAGCGCGAGCGTGACGGGTCTGCAGGGGGCCGCGGCTCGGGTCACACCGCGACGGGATCCGGGCTCGCGATGTGCTCCACCCGCCACCCGTCCTCGTGGCGGTGCACGGTCGAGACGGAGAGGTTCGCGGGGCCGGTCGTCAAGTGACCGAGGTCTGCGCCGAGCGTCCGCAGCAGCGACATGATCGTGATCCCGCTGGTCACGACGAGGACCTCGGATCCGGATCCCGCGACATCGTGCAGCGCTTCGAGCGCGCGCCGGGCGACGTCGGCCGGGGACTCCGCGAGCGGATCCACGGCCGCGAGCGCATCGAGCGTCGCGATGAACGGGTTCTCCGCCTCCGCGTGCGCGCGCATCAGGCGGAAGAACTTCCGCGCCCGCACGGCCTCGAGCCGGCCGAAGCAGAGCTCCCGCCAGCGCGGATCCGGCTCCGCGCGCAGGTCCGACCCCGCAGCGGAGAGCAGTCCGGCCGCCGTCTCGCGGTGTCGGGTCCCGTCGCCGGAGAAGGCGGCGTCGAACTCGATCCCGGCTGCGGCGAAGTCGAGCCCACGCTCCACGGCCTGCGCCCGGCCGACCGCGGTCAACGGCGCGTCCGACCAGCCCTGCATCCGCTCCGCCGCGTTCAGCATGCTCTGCCCGTGCCGCACCACCCAGATCCGCGTCATGATTTCAGCCTAGGGCGAGCCGTGGAGCGCGGCCTTCGCGCCAGGCCCCACGGCAAGCCCACGGCGACCCGGAGACGTGCTGGCCCGGCGACTCAGACCCGGGAATCCTGCCGCGGGATCCAGACCTGCTTGATGATGATCAGGATCGACGCGGTCACCGGGACGGCGATCAGGGCTCCGAGCAGCCCCAGCAGGGTGCCGCCGACGAGCGCGCCGATCACGACGAGGGATCCGGGGATCGAGATCGCCCGGTTCATGATGCGCGGCGTGAGCACGTATGCCTCGATCTGCATGTAGACGAGGTAGATGACGGCGAAGATCAGCGCCATCAGCGGTGAGCTGAACAGGGCGATCCCGGTGCCGATGATCCAGAAGAGAATCGGGCCGACCAGCGGGATCAGCGTGATGAGGAACGCGACAGTCGCCATCAGCGGCGGGAACGGCAGCCCGAGCACGAGATAGAGCACGAACACCAGGACGGCGTTGATGAGCGCGAGCACGACCATGCCCATCACGTAGCCGCCGACCGAGTCGGTGATCTGCGTGGTGATCCGCGACACGCTCTTGCGGTCGCGGGCCGCCGCGAGTCGCAGCAGACCGTCCTTCATCGACGGCAGCGTCGCCAGGAAGTACAGCGTCAGCACGATCACGATGAGTCCGCCGGAGATGCCGCTCGCGATCGCCGCGCCCACCTGCAGGGCCGCGTTGCCGACCTGCAGCGCGCCGCCGCCCATCTGCAGGAGCTTGTTCGGATCGCTGAGGAACTTCTGCACCTCGCTCATCAGGTCGGTCACGCCGCCGCCGAACTGCGTCTGGATCCAGTGGTACAGATCACTGCGCAGGAACGACTGGATCGTGGCGGGGATCGACTTCACGAACTCCGCGATCTGCGTGACCACGATCGGGACGATCGAGAGGATGACCAGCGCGAGCGCCACCGCGAAGGCGACGATCACGATCACGACGGACCAGGCGCGCGAGGCTCCGCGCCGTTCCAGCCAGCGCACGGCGGGGTCGAGGCCGAGCGCGGCGAACAGCGCGAACGCGATGTAGATGAGCACCGTGGACAGGCTCGACAGCGCGAGGCCGAGCAGGATCGCCGCCAGGGCGCCCAGCGTGACCAGGAATCCGAAGGCGAAGGGGCGGTCGATCCGCGTCCAGAACGACGCCCGCGGGATGCCCGCCTCGGCGACGGGGCGAGGCGTCTCGTCGGCTTCCGCGTCGACGCTGGTCTCGTCGACCTGATCCTCTGCCGCGGAGTTCTCGTGTTCTGCGGTCTCGGCGACTGCGCTGTTCTCTGGCCCGGAATCGTCGCTGGTCATGCGCTCACTCTAAGGGAGGGGTTCGGCCGCGCGGCATGGCGGGCCGGGCTTTCCCGATCTCCGGCCGTCACGTCGGCGCCGTCGTGTGCGCGAGGCGTTATCGTCGGAGGGATCGCACGTCCGCCGCCCGGTGAGGAGACCCGATGACCGCCCCCGATCCCCAGGCCGAGCTGCTGCGTCTGCGCGCCAGCATCGACAACATCGACGCCGCCCTGATCTACATGCTCGCCGAGCGCTTCCGCTGCACGCAGCAGGTCGGCGTGCTCAAGGCCGAGCACGAGATGCCCGCATCGGATCCGGGCCGCGAGGAGCAGCAGGTCGCCCGGCTCCGCGCGCTCGCCGAAGAGGCTCATCTCGACCCCGAATTCGCGCAGAAGTGGTTCAACTTCGTCGTCGCCGAGGTCATCCGCCACCACACCGAGGCCGCCGAGTCCCGCTGAGCGTGCGCCGTTCGTGCTGAACGTGCGCCGTTCGCGCTGAGTTCGTGTTGGTGCTGAACTTGCGCGGTTCGTGCTGAGTCGCATCGGTCTGCGCAGAGTTCGCACCGAGCCCTGCGGTAGCGCGCTGAGTCCGCGCCAGTCTGGTTCGTCCCGCCCGCCCTCCCACCATTCGAGTCGTCCCCGTCAGCGGAGGCTATGGCGTGCGCTGACGGAGACGACTCGACGACGGGGAAAGAAAATATGACGGAACATGATTGTTTGAGGTATTATCGTGCATGTTCACGCATCATGAGGCCCCTGACTGCTCTTCCGAGGAGGACGAAGCATGACTGATCCGAACGAGATCCTCGCCCCCGGCGCCCACATGCGCGCCGAGCTGGACTCCCAGCCCGAGACCTGGGCGCGCGCGGCCGGCATGCGCGCCGAGCAGGGGCTGCTGCCCGCGAACGGACAGCGCGTGGCCGTGATCGGCTGCGGCACGTCCTGGTTCATGGCCCAGTCGTATGCGGCGCTGCGTGAGACCGCCGGCTTCGGCATCACCGACGCCTACGCCGCCTCCGAGGCGTTCATGGATCGCGGCTACGACGCCGTCGTCGCGCTGACCCGCTCCGGCACCACGACCGAGGTGCTCGAACTCGTCGCCGACCTCAAGGCGGCAGGGAACGCGCCGCGGATCATCGGTGTGATCGGCGATGAGACCTCGCCGCTGGTGAGCATGGTCGATGACGCGATCCTGCTGCCGTTCGCCGACGAGAAGTCGGTCGTGCAGACGCGTTTCGCGACCACCGCGCTCGCGCTGTTCCGCGCCTCACTCGGCGAAGACCTCACCGGCGCGATCGCCGATGCCCGCGCCGCGATCACCGACGTCGACGACACCCTCGCCGGGGCGGAGCAGTACACCTTCCTCGGCCGCGGCTGGACGATCGGCCTGGCGCACGAGGCCGCGCTGAAGATGCGCGAGTCGTCGCAGTCGTGGACCGAGTCGTATCCGTCGATGGACTACCGGCACGGCCCGATCGCGATCGCCGCGCCCGGCCGCATCACGTGGCAGTTCGGCGTCGCGCCCGAGGGCCTGGACGCGCAGGTCGAGGCGACGGGTGGACGGTTCGTCCAGCACCCGATCGACCCGATGGCCGACCTCGCGCGCCTGCACCGTGTCGCGCTGGATCGCGCGCTCGCGAAGGGCCTGAACCCGGACGAGCCCCGCAACCTCACCCGCTCCGTCGTCCTCGACGGCTGAGCCCCCTCCTCATGACCACCCCTCCTGACCGCGAGACTCCAACTGGGCGGCGAGACAGCCGCACGTTGCCGCAGTCTCGCCGCGGGGTTGCAGTCTCGCGGGAAGAAGGGCCGGGCGAGGCCGCCGAGCTCGGCGCGGGGGCGGTCGTGCTGGCGTTCGACGTCGGCGGCACCGACATCAAGTCGGCGCTGTTCGACGCCGAAGGCAACGCGCTCGGACTGCGCCGCACGCCGACCCCCGAGCCCGGGCCCGACCTGCCCGTGCGGCTGATCGCCCGGCTGGTCGAGCTCGGCGATCAGCTGCGAGCCGAGCATCCCGAGGCGGATCCGGTCGCCGTCGGGCTGGTCGTGCCCGGGATCGTCGACGAGGTCGCCGGGATCGGCGTGTTCGCGAGCAACATGGGCTGGCGGGATGCGCCGATCCGCGCGCTCGCCGAGGAGGCGTTCGCTCTGCCCGTCGCGTTCGATCATGACGTGCGGGCCGGCGGATGGGCCGAGCACGTGCTCGGCGGTGCACGCGGCTACGACGACGCCGTCGTGCTCATCATCGGCACCGGGATCGCGGGGGCGCTGCTGCTGCAGGGGCGTCCGTTCACGGCGGGCGGTTACGCCGGCGAGGTCGGGCACTCGCCGGTCGCCGACGAGCCGGTGTGCGCGTGCGGCGCACGCGGCTGCCTGGAGGCCATCGCCTCGGCCGGCGCCATCGCGCGCCGCTACACGGAGCGTTCCGGTGCAGCCGTCGACGGCGCGAAAGAGGTCATCGCCCGCGCCGCAGCCGGAGACGAGATCGCCGCGGGCGTCTGGGACGAGGCGCTGCACGCGCTCACCCTGTCGATCGCCCAGCTGACCGCCGTGATCGCCCCCCAGGCCGTCGTCATCGGCGGCGGACTCTCCCGCGCCGGCGGCGCCCTGTTCGACGAGCTGCACGCGCGGCTCGAAGCGCGACTGAGCTTCCATCGCATCCCGGCACTCGTACCGGCGCAGCTCGGCGGCGACGCCGGGATCCTCGGTGCCGCCCTGTGGGCGAGGAGCCTCACATGATCATCACCGTCACGCCGAACCCGGCGCTGGATCTCACCTGGCACGTCGAGCGGATCGTGCCCGGAGCCACCCACCGCGCCGACACCGGCGTCGCTCGTGCCGGTGGCAAGGGACTCAACGTCGCCCGGGTCGCGCACACGCAGGGGGCCGCGGTGATCGCGGTCACCACGACCGGCGGCTCGACCGGCGCCGAGTTCGCGGAGGAGCTCGCTTCGTCCGACGTGCCGCACGAACTGGTCCCGGTGCAGAGCGCCACGCGCCGCAGCGTCGCCCTCGTCGATGCGCACCTCGGCGACACGACGATCCTGAACGAGCGCGGCGTGAACCCGACGGATGCGGAGTGGGACGCGCTGCGGGCGTCCGTCACGGGAACACTGCACGGGCGAGCCGCGAAGGAAGCACCCGTGCTCGTGCTCTCCGGATCCCTTCCTCCCGGAGCCCCCGACGACCTCGTCGGGTCGCTGATCCAGATCGGGCGGGACGCGGGCGCGACCGTCATCGTCGACACGTCGGGCCCGGCGCTGCTCGCCGCCGCCGCCGCGGGCGCATCGGTGCTGAAGCCGAACGCGGCTGAACTCGCCGAGGCGACCGGGATCGCGGATCCGCTCACCGGCGCGTGCGTGCTGCTGGATCGCGGTGCGTCGCTCGTGCTGCTCTCGCAGGGCGCCGATGGCATGCTCGCGATCACCTCCGACGAGATCGTGCGTGCGCGGCTCGCGACACCGCTGGCGGGGAATCCGACCGGAGCGGGCGACGCCGCGGTCGCCGCGTGCGCGGTGCTGCTCGCCGAGGGCGTGACGGATCCCGAGACCCTGCTGCGCCGCGCGACCGCGTGGTCGGCCGCGGCGGTGCTCATGCCGCTCGCGGGCGAGATCCACGAGTCCTGGCCCGCGCTCGAGGCCGCGCTGATCGTGGACCGCCCCTCCATCACCGCCTTACGCCCGCCTGCTGCCTGCCCGACGTCCCCGCTGCGCCAGCCCTCCCTGGAAAAGGACCTCAGATGACCCTCGTCTCCGCTCGCGACCTCATGCAGGACGCCGCTCGTCTCGGCACCGGCATCGGGGCCTTCAACGTCATCCACCTGGAGACCGCGGAAGCCCTCGTCGCGGCCTCAGCGCAGGCCGAGCTGCCGGTGATCCTGCAGATCTCGCAGAACTGCGCCGACTACCACGGCGGCCTCGAGCCGATCGCGCTCGCCACGCTCTCGGTCGCCCGCCGCGCTGCGACCCCGGTCGCCGTGCATCTCGACCACGCCGAGCGGCCCGAGCTCGTCGATGAGGCGATCGCCCTGGGCTTCGGATCCGTGATGTTCGACGGCGGCAAGCTCGAGTACGCCGACAACGTCGCGCTCACCGCCTACGTGGCGAAGCGCGCGCACGCGGCCGGCGTGTACGTCGAGGGCGAGCTGGGCGAGGTCGGCGGCAAGGACGGTGCGCACGCACCCGGCGTCCGCACGGATCCGCAGGAGGCGCGCGCATTCGTGGCCGAGACGGGTGTCGACGCTCTCGCCGTCGCCGTCGGATCCTCGCACGCGATGCTCGACCGATCGGCAGCCCTCGACCTCGACCTCATCGCCCGGCTGCGGGAGGCCCTGCGCGGCACCGGCGCGGACGGGGCCGACGTGCCGCTCGTGCTGCACGGATCCAGCGGCGTCCCCGACGACACGATCGCGGCGGCGGTTGCGGCCGGGATGACCAAGATCAACGTCTCGACGCACCTGAACGGGTTCTTCACCCGGGCGATCCGGGCCCGCCTCGCCGAGGATCCGCGCCTCGTCGACTCGCGCACGTACCTCGCCCCCGCCCGCGACGCGGTCGCCGGCGAGGCCGCCCGCCTGCTCCGCCTGTTCGCGCTGCAGACCGCGCCCGCCGCATCATGAATCGGGCGAATCGCCTCACCGCGATCCTCGACCTGCTCGCCGCGCAGGGCGACGTGTCGGTGGAGGAGCTCATCGAGCGCTTCGACGCCTCGGCGGCGACGATCCGCCGCGATCTGGACAGCCTGTCCGCGCGGCGTCTGCTCACCCGCACCCATGGCGGGGCGGTCGCGCAGTCGGTCGCGTACGAGCTGCCGATCCGGTACAAGAGCCACTACCGTGCCGAGGAGAAGGATCGGATCGCGCGCGCCGCGTCGGATCTCGTCGCCCCCGGATCCGTCGTGGGGCTCTCCGGCGGCACCACCACCACGGCGATCGCCGCGGCCCTCGCCTCCCGGGAGGACCTGGCCGAGCACGGCCTCACCGTCGTCACGAACGCCGTCAACATCGCGGCTCAGCTCGCCACCCGGCCGGACATCAAGGTCGTCGTCACCGGCGGTGTGATCCACGCCCGCAGCTATGAGCTGGTCGGCCCGTTCGTGGAGCAGCTCCTGCAGGGGATCACGCTCGACATCGCCTTCATCGGCGTGAACGCGCTCTCCGCATCCGATGGGGCCAGTACGCACGATGAGCGCGAGGCGGCCGTGAACCGGATGATGGCGAGCCGCGCCCGCCGCGCCGTCATCGTCGCCGACTCGTCCAAGATCGGCAGCTCGGCCTTCGCATCCGTCGGCGATGCGACCCTGTTCCCCACGATTCTGACCGACGCCCGGATCCCCGACGCCGAACTCGTCGCCCTCCGCGACGCCGGTTACGAGGTCGTGCAGGCGGACTGACGCCGCGCGGCGGGAACGCGCGTTTCGCCTCAGTCGTCGCTGGCGCTCCGTCCTCGCTCAACGACCCCGAGGCGCGATCGGGGTCGTTGAGCGAGCAGCGACGAAGGAGCAGCGAGACGAAACGCGCCGCCCGGCGCGAAAACACCCCTGCCCCGTCAGCGCCAGAACACCGCGCCCGCGACGGCGAGCAGCCCGCCGATCACCACGAGCATCCCGACCGTCGCCCAGAGCAGACGCCGCCTCCTCGCCGACCCGACGGCCTCGCGGAGCTCGGTGAACGTGGTGAGGTCGGCAGCCGGCGGTTCCACGGTGCTCCAGGTCGTCGGATCGACGGCGACGTGCATCACCGCGGCGATGTCCGCCGGACCCAGGATCGACGGATACCGCTCCAACCGCCGCACGAGCTCCCCCGCGCGCAGCACCACGACCCGCGCCGGCTTCTCCTTGATCTGGATGCTCTTCGCCGCCACGATGGCCAGGATCGGGGTCACCGCGACGGTCTGCCCGGTCGCCCCGCTCAGGATCTTCGCCGCACGCGTCGCCTCGAATTCGGAGTTGCGCAGGTGGTCGGTCTTCTGACCGTTCACGAGCAGCCGGCTCGACCCGACCCAGAGCTTCGCGTCCTCATGGAACTTCGTGTTGATGGTGAAGACGCCGCCCGGCCCGATCACGACGTGGTCGATGTCACTGCCCTGGGATCCGACCGGCACCGCGTGCAGCGTGTGCCAGTCGTCACCGAGACGGTCGAGGATCCTGCCCACCTCGAGTTCGCCGAGCGCTCCCAGGTACCAGCTCTGCGCGTCGGCGGAGAGCGGACTCATCCCGAACAGGCGCTGCAGTGCCGACCGTGGCGGCGCGGCGGACTGCACGCGCAGCGCTTCGGTGATCACCGCGGACGCGGGAGCGCGGAACCGCAGACCGTCGGGAATCACGGCGCCAGGTTCGTCCGAGGGTGCGGCGGGACAGGCGGCACTGCCCGGCGTACCTGAGCCGCATTCGTCGCGCGGCCGGATCCGAAGTCGTCATGCGAGGAGCGTACCGAGGACGGACCACCCGCGCCCTCCCCTCTCGGGGTCGTTGAGCGAGCACCGAGGAAGGAGGAGCGAGACGAAACGCCGCCCCGGCGGGAAGGCGCGTTTCGTCTCGGTCGTCGCTGGCGCTCCGTCCTCGCTCAACGACCCCGACAATTCTGGCGTCGCCCCGGAGATCAGGCGTTGCCGTGCGGATCCAGGCGGTTCAGGATCGCGACGGTCTCGGCATAGTCGCCGCGCACCGCGCTGAAGCGCAGCAGTGCGACGTTCTCGACGAGGATCTCGTGCGCGTCCGGCTGCGTCTCGATGAGCGTCATCGTCTCGTCGACGAAGGCGTCCAGGGGCATCGCGAACGAGCTCTCGCTCTGCCCCGGCATCAGCTCGGTGGCGACGGCCGGCGGCACCAGCTCGAGCACCGCGACGCTCGTGTCGGCGAGCTGCAGACGGATCGACTCCGAGAGCAGGTGGATCGCGGCCTTGGTGGCGTTGTAGGTCGGCGTGACGCGCAGCGGCGTGTGCGCGAGACCGCTCGACACGGTGACGATCGTCGCGTCGGGGCGGGTCTGCAGGTGCGCGATGAATGCGGCGATCAGCCGGATCGGGCCGAGCAGGTTGGTCGTCACGATCTCCTCCGCGTCGGCGAGGAAACCGTCGCCGTGCCAGTCCTCGACACGCATGATGCCGGCCATCGCGATGAGCGTGTTCAGGTCGGGATGGGCCGCGATCACGTCGGCCGACGCGCTCCGGATGCTCTCCGCGTCGGAGGTGTCGATGCGCACGACGTCGAAGCCGTGCTCGGCGCGCAGCTGTGCGAGCAGGTCCGTGCGGCGCCCGCCGATCACGACGGTGTTGCCCGCCGCCTGGAGGCGCAACGCCAGGGCGAGGCCGATGCCGCTGGTCGCGCCGGGGATGAAGATGGTGTTTCCCGAGATGTTCATGGCCCCAGGATCCGCGCGATCCGACCCGGGATGAAGAGCCCCGTGGATCGGGGGATCCGCGATCCCTGGCTGCGATCCGTCGCGCGCGGGACAATGAACGCATGGACCGTGCCACCCTCGCCGACTTCCTGCGCCGCCGCCGGGAGGCGCTGCGCCCCGGCGACGTGGGCCTGCCCGAAGGATCCCGGCGGCGTGCGGCCGGGCTGCGCCGCGAGGAGGTCGCCCAGCTGACCGGCATGTCCGTCGACTACTACACGCGCCTGGAGCAGAGGCGCGGGCCGCAGCCGAGCGAGCAGATGCTCGCGGCGCTGGCCAGGGCGCTGCGGCTCACCGCGGACGAGCGCGACTACCTGTTCCGCACGGCGGGCCATTCGGCGCCGGACCGTCGCGGCGGGCTGCCGCACGTCGCCCCGGCGCTGCTGCGCGTGCTCGACCGGCTCGAGGACACTCCGGCGCTCGTGCTGTCCAACCTCGGCGAGACGCTCGTGGCCAACCGGATGGCGCAGGCGCTGCTGGGCGACTCCTCGGCCCGCGTCGGGCTCGCCCGCAGCGACGTCTACCGCTGGTTCCTGGAGCCCGGTGCGCAGGACGTCTACCCCGCGGAGGATCGACCCCGGCACGCGCGCGCCCAGGTCGCCGGGCTGAGGGCCGCGTACGGGGTGATGGGCCCCCGCTCCCGCGCGGCAGAGCTGGTGCGGGCGCTGCAGGCGGCGAGCCCGGAGTTCTCCGAGCTGTGGGAGCGGCACGAGGTCGCCACCCGGTTCGAGGATCACAAGACCCTCGTGCACCCGGAACTCGGCGCGATCGAACTGGACTGCCAGGCGCTGTTCACCGAGGACCAGTCCCAGGCGCTGCTCGTGCTCACCGCGCCGCCGCATACGGAGGGCTGGCAGAAGCTGCAGCTGCTCGCCGTGATCGGCACGCAGCGCTTCGAGGCGACCGCCGACCGAGCCTGAGTCGCGGCATGAAGAGACCCGCCCTGATCGGATCAGGGCGGGTCTGGCGCTGCTCGAACGTCTACTTCTTACGCGCCCGCGGAGTGGGATCGGCCTTCTCGCGCTTCTGCGCGCGCTTCTCCTTGAGAGTGAGTTGGGGCTTCTTCTTCTGCGTGGACATGGATACTCGCTTCCCTTCGTAGCTGGCGGGTATCCGACCGACCATAGCAAAGAACACGGGCCGGTGCCGGGAATCTCGCTCCGGGCGGAAAAATGCCCCGAATCAGCACTTTTTTCGCGCGCGGTTGGGATGCGGTGAGCGCCGTCAGTCCTCGGGGCTCATCGTGAAGTCGTACCAGGCCGGGACGGGCCGGTCGGGGAAGGCCTCGTGCCACAGTGCGGACATGCTCAGCTCGCCCTCGCGGAGGTTGGCGACCTCGAAGCGCTCCTCGAGGATCCGTCCCGCGGTCTCCCGGTCGCCCGTCGCGAGTGCGGCACGGATAGCGACGACGCGGAAGCGGCCGTGCGCGCGCACCTCCGGCGCGAGCGATTCGACGAGGGCGGCGGCCTCCTCGGCCCGATCATCGGCGAGGAGGGCCTCGGCGAGCTCCAGTGCGAGCGGTGCCAGCTCGGGGGCGAGTTCGCGCGCCTCGACCAGCCGGGCGATGCCCGCGGCCTGCGCGGCGCTCCCGCCGTCCGATTGGCGGAGCGCAAGACCGAGCCCGCGCAGCGCCCACGGGGTGCGCCGCTGCCGCAGCGACGCCTCGTAATGGGAGGTCGCGGTGCCGTGCTCGCCCCGCGCATGCGCGGCGACCGCCCGGTGATAGTGGGTCAGCCACGTCGCGGGCGCCTCGGCCAGCAGGTGATCCCACTCCTCGCCCGTGACGTAGGAGGCGGGCGGCAGCTGCGCATCGGCGTCTTCGAGCGCCGCAGAGGTCGTGTCGTCGAGCAGCGCGGCCCAGTATGCGCCCTCCGGGCCCTCACGGGAGAACCGCACACCTGGCAGCGTCGCGAACGGCGACCCGGTGCGGGCGGCGAGCTCCTGTTCGAGCGCGCCCCAGGGGGATCCGGTCGACAGCAGAGCGTCGGGGGCGACGTCCGCGGCCGCGTCGAGACGGGCGCTCGCGGCCGAGCCGAGTCCGTCCGCGGCCCGCGCCACATGCTCGCCGACAGCTGCCGCGGCCTCGGTCCACCCGGCCGCGGTGCGCGGATCCTCGACCTGCAGCGGCAGGAACGTCTCGGTCCACTCCCAGGTCGCACCGCCCGGCATCCGCAGATGCTCGTACTGCGTGGCCGCGAGCCCGGCCTGGATCTCGAAGTACGCCCCCGTCTCGCCGCCGAGCCAGTCGCACCAGCGCCGCCCGCCGGAGGCGTCGCCCCACACGAAGAGCTTGCGTCCGGTGAGTGGCGCGGTCGAGACGTGCGCCAGGCCGGATCCTTCCGCGTCGAGCGCGGCGATCCACGGGCGCGATGACGGATCCGCGGTCAGGCCAGGCGCCAGGTCGAAGAAGTAGTCGGCGGCGGCCGAGGCGGCGGCGGGGTGGCGCGGGTCGGCTTCCTCCAGATCCACCGTTCCGAGGCGGCCGTCGTAACCCGTCTTGTAGGCGTGGGTCGCGGGCGCGAACACCCGGCTGCCCTCGCTCTGCGCGACGGCGATGTTCGTCCACCAGTACATGCCCGTCTCGCGCTCGCGAGGATTGCGCACGCGCACCCGCACGTGCAGGGCGGGGGCGTCGGCGTCGAGCGTGGCGTCGATCTGCAGGATGACCCCGCGCACACGCTCGTACTCCCACATCCGCAGGATCGGCTCGCCGTCGGCGCCGGTGATCTCGGCCGCGTACAGCGGGTCGGCCGTGAGCGGCCAGTGCCCGCGCATGCCGATGTTCCACTCCGCGCCGCCGGAGAACCACGCGTCGCGCAGGGCGAGGTTGGCGGGCTGGAAGATCGCGTTGCGGTACACGAGGTCGCGCCCGGTCGCCTTGTCGAAGAGCCGCACGAGCCGCCCGCCGAGGTCGAGCGCGAACTCGGCGCGCAGATGCTCGTTCTCGAGCACGGCGACGCGCATCGGCGCCGGGACGCGTTCGCGCCCGTAGCCGTCCTGGATCAGGTACGGGTGGATCGACGTCACCTGCCCGTACCGGATGTTCGCCGCGAGCTCGGCGGGGAGCCCCTCGGTGGAGGCCTCGTACGGCGCCTGCGGCATCGCGGCGACAGCCGGGAGCGGATTCACGGATCCCACGGCAGCGGAGGGGAGGACGACGTCGGTGACCGTCAGCGTTGCACTCATCGGATCCAGTATCCCCCCGGAGGGGAGTCTCGACGGCTCGGCACCCGTTCCGCGTACGCTGATCGGGTGCCCGAGTTCCCGTATGCGCGGCTGCGCCGGTCCCCCGACGTCGAGGCTGCGAACCTGCAGGCCTGGGACGCGACCGACGAACTCCTCGTCGCGCGGGCGCTCGAGTTCGCGCGCGAGTCAGGGATCCCCGGATCCGCCATCGCCGTGATCGGCGACGGCTACGGCGCCCTCACCCTGCCGCTCGCCGCCGCAGGGCTGCACGGCGTGCCCGTGCACCAGGATCTGGTGACGGGCCGGCAGGCGCTGGCCCGCAACGCGGCCGTGCTGCCCGTCGCCGACGCCGCCCCTTTCCGTCTTCCGACCGACGCCGTGCTCTTCGCCTCGCACGAGCTGGACCAGGATCTGCTGCGCGACGCGCGCCTCGTGCTGCTGCAGCTGCCGAAGGGCCTCGCCGAGCTGGAGGAGATCGCCGACGCGATCACGCGCTGGGCGTCTCCCGACGTCGTGCTGATCGCGGGCGGCCGGGTGAAGCACATGACCCTGGCGCAGAACGAGGTGCTCGGCCGTCACTTCGCCCATGTGCAGCCCCAGCGGGCGGAGCGGAAGTCTCGACTCATCGTCGCGAGCGGGCCGTTGCCGGTCCCGCCGGATCCGCCGTTCCCGGTGTCGACGCGGCACCACGAGTACGGGCTCACGCTGTGCGCGTTCGGCGGATCCTTCGCGGCCGACCGGATCGACATCGGCACGCGCGTCCTGCTCGACGTGATGCGCGAACGCGCCGCGGAGCTGGACGCGCTCGGCCGGCGGGAGGCTTTCACCGCCGTCGATCTGGGCTGCGGAACCGGGGCGCTCGCCGCATCCGTGGCGCTTGCCCTGCCCGAGGCGCGCGTGATCGGGACCGACCGCTCGGCCGCCGCGGTGCGCTCCGCGCGCGCCACCATGGTCGCGAACGGCCTCGCCGACCGCGTGACCGTGACCCTCGACGATGCCGGATCCGAGATCCCGGACGGATCCGTCGACCTCATCCTGCTGAACCCGCCCTTCCACCTCGGCGCGAGCGTGCACGAGGAGGCGGGGCGCCGGCTCATCGACGCGGCCGCGCGGATGCTCCGTCCCGGCGGCGAGGTCTGGACCGTCTTCAACTCGCATCTCGATCATCGCCGCGCCCTGGCCGCCGCGGTCGGGGAGACCGAGCAGCTCACCCGCACGCCGAAGTTCACCGTGACCCGGTCGGTGCGCCGCTGAGCGGAGTCCGCGCTGATTTGCCAGGGCACCAGCACGTCGTTACGTTGGAAAGAGGGCCTTTCGGCCCCAGACCAGTCCGCGGCCGCGTCCTTCTTTCGATTCTGCTGTGCACGAAGAGGCGTGGGCGTACGGTCGATGATCTCTGTCGAGGATCCGAAATCCTCCTCCTGCGCCGCCAGCATGGTAAGTCGAAGCGGCCCTGTGATCGTCACCCGGGCGTGACCGAAGCAGGTCTCCCGTTCCGGTGAGGCCGCGGGGGAAACGTGTCCGAAACCGCTCTTGAAGCGCGTCATCTGTTCAAAGTGTTCGGTCGTCATCCGAACCAGGCCGTCCGGCGCCTGAAGTCCGGCGAGACCCGATCCGAGGTGCTCGACGCGGGCACCGCTGCCGTGATCGATGCGAGCTTTACCGTGAACCGCGGTGAGATCTTCGTCATCATGGGCCTGTCCGGATCCGGGAAGTCGACGATCATCCGCATGCTCAACGGCCTGCTGACCCCCACCGACGGCGAGGTGCTGATCCAGGGGCGGAACGTCACCACCGCATCGGCGAAGGAACTGCGCGACATCCGTCGATCGCACGTGTCGATGGTGTTCCAGCACTTCGCGCTGCTCCCGCATCGCACGGTGCTCGACAACGCCGCCTACGCGCTCGAGATCCAGGGCGTCGCGAAGGACGAGCGTCTGGCGCGCGCCCGCGAGATCCTGAGCAAGGTGGGGCTGGCGGACTGGGCCGACCACCTGCCCGACGAGCTGTCCGGCGGCATGCGCCAGCGCGTGGGCCTCGCCCGCGCCCTCACCGCGGGTACCGACATCCTGCTCATGGACGAGGCGTTCAGCGCGCTCGATCCGCTGATCCGCCGTGAGATGCAGGAACAGCTCATCGAGCTGCAGCAGGAGCTCGGCCGCACCATCATCTTCATCACGCACGACCTGAACGAAGCCATGTATCTCGGCGACAGGATCGCGGTCATGCGCGACGGCAGGATCGTCCAGAACGGCACCCCTGAGGAGATTCTCACCGACCCCGCAAACGACTATGTCGCCCAGTTCGTGCAAGACGTCGACCGCACCCGCGTGCTCACCGCCGCGGCCGTGATGGAGCCGCCGCATCAGACCACGCCGATCAGCGCGGGCGTGCGGGGAGCCCTGCGCACGCTGCGCTCGCAGCAGACCAGCGCCGTGTTCGCGGTGGAGAACCGTCGGCTCGTGGGTGTGGTCACCGACCGCGCCGTGATCCGCGCGGTCAAGGCCGGGCAGACGGAGCTGCGCAGCATCGTCGACGCCTCGGTGCTCACGGTCGGCCCCGACGACCTGCTCACCGACATCGTCGAGCGGGCGGTGGAGACTCCGATCCCGCTCGCCGTCATCGACGCCGAGCGCCGGCTGATCGGCGTGATCCCCCGCGTCACGATGCTCGCCGCCCTCGGCAACGTGCCGCCCACCACCCGCGAGATGCCGATCGTCCAGACCCCGATCGACATGGTCGCCGAATTCACCCCGCTGGTGGACGCGATGGCCGGGTTGACGCCGGAACCGAGCGATCCGAGCGAAGGGAGCCGCGCATGATCGACGGATTCCGGATCCCCATCGGCGACGGGATCACGTCCGTCATCGACGCCGTGACCGGCGCGCTCGGCGGCCTGTTCGACCTCATCGCGATGATCTTCACCGCCTGCTACGACGGTGTCGCGTGGGCGCTCACGGCCCCGCCGTTCTGGATCGTGATCCTCGTGATCGCGGCGATCGCCGTCCTCGCGAAGGGGTGGAAGCTCGCGCTCGGCAGTGTGATCGGGCTCATCCTGATCGTGGGCGTCGACCAGTGGGACAAGGCGATGCAGACGCTCGCGCTCACCCTGGTCGCGGCGATGATCGCGATCGTCATCGCGATCCCGGTCGGCATCTGGGCCGCCCGCGTGCCCGTGGTCTCCGCGGTGATCCGCCCCGTGCTCGACTTCCTGCAGACCATGCCCGCGTTCGTGTACCTGATCCCGGCGATCACGGTGTTCAGCGTCGGCGTCGTCCCGGGCATCGTGGCGACCGTGCTGTTCGCGGTGGCCCCCGGCGTCCGGCTGACCGAGCTCGGCATCCGCGGCGTGGACGATGAGGTCGTCGAGGCCGGACAGGCGTTCGGCGCGACTCCCGGCCGGATCCTGCGGCAGATCCAGTTGCCGCTCGCGATGCCCTCGATCATGGCCGGCGTGAACCAGGTCATCATGCTGTCGCTCTCGATGGTCGTCATCGCCAGCATGGTCGGCGGTCCCGGCCTCGGCAAGGACATCATTCAGGCCCTCAGCCGGGTCGACATCGGCCTCGGCTTCGAAGCCGGCCTGTCGGTCGTCATCATCGCGATGATCCTCGACCGGGTCACCAGCGGGTTCGGCCGGCGGGAGCGCGCGCGGCGCACCGTTCCGGCGTCCTCCACAGCGGAACAGGCGGAGCCCGTCGCGAGCTGAACGCGTGTCGAGCTCCGCGGTCTTCGACCCACAGATCCCCACCAATCGCGCTCGGCGCGGGACGAAAGGAACACCATGAACAAGCGACACCTGCTCTCCACGATCGCGCTCGGCGCCGTCGCGGCGGTGGCTCTCGCGGGCTGCTCCGGCAGCGCCGGCGGCGGCAAGGCCGACGCCAAGCACATCACGATCGGCGTCTTCAACGGCTGGCCCGAGGGCGAGGCCGCCTCGTACGTCTGGAAGGAGGCGCTCGAGGCGAAGGGCTATTCGGTCGACCTCGAGTACGCCGATGCCGGCCCCGTCTTCGCGGGTCTCGCCAAGGGCGATTACGACGTCGCGCTCGACGGCTGGCTGCCCGTCACGCACAAGTCGTACTTCGACAAGTACGGCAGCAAGATCACCGACCTCGGTGCCTGGAACAAGGATGCCAAGCTCACCGTCGCCGTGAACAAGGACGCCAAGATCGACTCGCTCGATCAGCTCGCGGCCGCGAGTGACGACTTCGGCGGCAAGCTGATCGGCATCGAGCCGGGTGCCGGTCTCACCGAGATCACGCAGAAGAAGGTGATCCCGGAGTACGGCCTCGACAAGATGGACTTCGTCACCTCCTCCACCCCGGCCATGCTCGCCGAACTGAAGAAGGCGATCGACGCGAAGAAGGACATCGCGGTCACCCTGTGGCGCCCGCACTGGGCGTACGACGCGTTCCCGATCAAGGATCTGAAGGATCCGAAGGGAGCGCTCGGTGCGGCGGAGTCGATCCACACCGTGACCCGGAAGGGCTTCGACGCGGACCACGCCGAGGTGAACGCGTGGCTGAAGAAGTTCACGATGAAGTCGGATCTCCTGTTCTCCCTGGAGAACAAGATGTACAACAACGGCGGCAAGAAGGTCACCGACTACGGCCCCGTGGTCAAGGACTGGATGAAGGACAACAAGGAGTTCGCCGACTCCCTGACCAGCTGACGTCGAACGACGTGCACCGGCCGCGATCCCGCTCGGGATCGTGGCCGGTCCCGCGCGCAAGACGGATCAGCGTGCGCCGGGGCTGACGGCGGATCCGCCCGCGGCGACCGACGCGTAGGCGGCATCCACCACGGCGACGGCGGCCACGCCGTCCGCAGCGGTCACCCGTGCGGGACCGCCGGTGCGGATCGCCTCGGCGAAGTCGGCGATCTGCGCGCGGTAGGGATCGCCGTCCGTCGGCGGCAGGTAGCCGGCGTCGGCGGAGGGAGCGCTCGCGGCGGTGTCGTACGCTCGCACGCCGTCGGTCCCGGCCACGTCGATGGTGGTGCGGAACGGGGTGGCCTCGCCCAGCCAGCCCCCGTCGATGCGGGTCACGGCGCCGCCGGTGTGCACGAGTTCGACCGTCGCGGTCACGGGGGTGGTGAAGCGGCCCTCGATGCTGGGCGGATCCTGCCGGGCGGTCACGGTCGCGACGGGGCCGGCGAGCCACAGGGCCTGGTCGATGTCGTGGATCAGCAGATCGCGGATCAGTCCGCCGCCCGCGTGCTCGTCGAAGAACCAGGGGGCCGTCGGCCCGGATCCGGTGCGGCTGAGCCGCAGCGCGCGCACCGTGCCGACCCCGCCCGCGTCGACGTCGTCCTTGATCCGGCGATAGGCGTCGAAATAGCGCACCACGTGCGCGGGGAACAGTCGCACTCCCGCGCTTGCCGCGGCGTCGGCGATCCGCCGGGCATCACCCGCGGAGCCGGCCAGCGGCTTCTCGCACACCACGTGCCGCCCGCGGGCGATCGCGCGCAGTGCGTAGTCGAGATGGGTCGGGGTGGGCGAGAGGATCCCGACCACGTCCGCGCGATCGATGAGGTCGTCCGGGTCGTCCACGATCTCGACACCGAACCGCTCCGCGAGTGCGGCCGGGCGTGTTCGTGACGTCAGCAGGCACTCCGCGCCGATCGCCTGCCAGGCGTCGAGGTGCGAGGCTGCGATCCCGCCGGCGCCGATCAGGCCGACGCGCAGCGGGGTGTCCTGCCCGACCACCGGTTCAGGGTTCCGGGTTCCGTGACGGAGCCGCCGGGCGCAGCGGATCCGCCTGCGACAGCGGATCCCGCACCGGGAGCGGATCCGCCTGCGGGACGGGAGTCGCGGACCGATCGGCTTCCGGAGCTTGTCCCGGCTCCAGCTGCAACGCCACCCTCTTCTCCAGATTCTCGACGGCGGCGTCGGAGAGGTCGATCAGACCGTCGAGCTCTTCGCGCACCCGACGGTACGCCGTCTGCCGTTCGGCCGAGGTCGCGGACTCGTCGACCGCGACCTTCAGCATGTGCTGGGCGCGCTCGAGGCGCTTGCGCTCGTCTTCGGTGAAGCTCGAATCCCGCAACCGGCGCGCGTCCTTCTCCGCCACCTCGAAGGCGACGGCATAGTTGCCGACCGCGTCGAGGTACTCGGAGACCTGCCGCTCGGTGACCTTCGCGTCTGCCGAACCGGGACGGAGCGCATCGGCCGTCTTCTTCGCGCGCAGGAACGCCGCGGTGAGAGGCTGGCGCCCGTCGCTCATGGCGGGGAACGCGATCACCTTCGCCACGTCGAGCTCGTAGTCGAGCCAGCGCGCGGTGATCTCGTCGTGCTCGGCGAACAGCCGGCCGAGCAGTTCGCTCGATGACGCCGGCTGAGATGCGGCGATGGGGGAAGCGGTCGTCGAGCCCTGAGGGAGTCCCGCCTGCGCGTTCAACTCTGCGACCCTGAGTTCGGACTCCAGTCGCATTGTCTCGAGTTGGCGCACGTGTCTCCGCCGTAGATAGCCACCAACCAGGGCGCCGACCGGAAAGATCAGCCACCACGGGAACATGCCCACCGCGCGCCAGAGATCGTCCATGATGCCTTCAGCCTATGCCGCGCGGGCGCGCAACACCCGCGCTCACCCCGACCGCCGGCCCAGCGCCCGGCCCTGACCGATCACCCCACCTCCCGTGTTGGCCTCACGACCCGAACGGTGTCCGTCGGAGAAGGCCATCGCGTCGGCCCCGCGGCGACGACGCGCCTTCCCTCCGGCGATGGCGTTCGCCGCCGCGTCCACGCGATCCCGACGGGATGCCAGCACCAGATCCGTCCCGGATCCTGCCTCCTCGACGATCGCCCGCCGGCTCTCCCGGATCCGAGCGGCGGCACCCACGCCGAACCCCCGCACGAATCCGCTGCGCGCGCGACGCTTCTCGCCCTCCGACGCCCAGTGGTACAGGGAGCGCTCGACGGCCCACCAGGTGCGCATCGCGACCATCGCCTGCACCTGCAGGCTCGCGGTGAGCACCCTGGCCTGGCGCACGTCGGACGCGAATCCGACGAGGTACAGCAGCGATCCTCCGGCGGGATGCTCGCCCTGCAGCGGACGGATCGTGCCGAGCGCGAGTGCGACGCCGACGCCGAGTTCGCGCATGTCGCGCGCGTAGGTCCCAGTGAACAGCATCCGCTCCTGGACGATCTCCTCCTGCGGCTGCCCGAGCCGCGCCCGTCGTTCATCGATCCGCGCCTGCTCGATGCCGTACCGCACCATCAGCCGCTCGGCGTGTTCGGTGAGGGCTTCGGCCTCCTCCGGGGTGGTCCGCTCGGCCTTCGCGAGCAGCTTCGCGATCAGTTCCACCTTGGCTTCGCTCACGGGAGTCTCCTGTCTTTCGTGACGAGGATCATCCTGCGCGGGGCCACCCACACGAGGACCCGTCCAGCCCACGATCGGTGCACAACGCCGGAAATCGGCGCCCTGTGGAGAAGCCGCCTCAACCGCGTTGGCAGGCGCGCGCGGTCCGGACCAGGCAGGATCCGATCAGCCCAGACGCCCCGCGGCGACGTCCGCGCGGAGCTTCGGCAGCACGCGCGACGACTCCGGATCCAGGCCGAGCACCGTGGCGAGCTCCAGCGCGAGCGCGGCGTGCCCCGTCGCGCCCGGGTGGAACGGGTCGTTCATCAGGCCCCACGGCACACCGCCGCCGCCGATCTCGGCGAACCGCGCGAACTGGTCGACGAGAATGGTCTGCTCCGCCGCCGCGGCGTCACGCACGGCCTGGGCGAACTCGCCGATCCTGGCCCGCTCAGGAGCGTTCGGCACGTCGACGGCGGGCGGGGTCTGCAGCACCGGGATCGCGCCGATCGCGCGTACGCGACGCACGAACTCCGTGATCGAGTCGCCGAACTCCGCGGCCGTGATGACCGGGAAGTCGCCGCGATCGGAACAGTCGTTCGTGCCGATCATGAGCGTCACGATCTGCGGCTTCCAGTCCGCGACGCGGCGGTCGAAGTGCTCCAGGATCTGCGCGATCCGCCAACCGCTGATCGCCGTGTCGATGAGGGCATCGTCGGCTCGGAACAACTCGCCGCGGATGATCTCGTGCAGGTGCTCCGGATACGTGCGGCCGCCCTGCGTGTGCACGAGCCCGTGCGTGATCGAGTCTCCGGTGAGCACCCAGGTGAGCGGGGATTCGGAGGCGAGGGCGCGGGCGAGCAGGTCGGCGTCGGCGGTCATGGGATCCATTCTGCTGGATCCGGATCCCCACCCGGGACGGTCAGTTGAACAGGACTGCGATCACGGTCGATCCGCCGCCGACGAGGATGAGCGCGACGATCACCACCCAGGCCGTGACGCGGATCCGGCGCTGCCGGCGCTCCGAATACAGCGTCAGGTCCTCGGTCTCGTCGGGGGTGCTGTTCATGCGATCTCCTCGCGGACGCTGAGCATGTCGGGGTGCCGGGCTCAGGCCTCGGCGGGCTCCGCGACGGTCGGGCCGAACACGGCGGGCAGGGTCGCCTGCGAGGTCGCGCGGAGGTCGGCGGCCGAGATCGTGAAGATGCCCTGCACCTCGAGCTGCGGGGCGCTGTCGGTCACGCCGATGCGCAGCACCGGGTAGTTGCGGCCTGCGCACAGGCCCTGGAACTTCACGTCGTCCTCGCGCGGCACGGTCACCAGCACGCGGCCGGCCGACTCGGAGAACAGGGCGGTCGCGGCGTCCACGCCGTCGCGCTCCATGAGCTCGGTGAGCCACACGCGGGCGCCGACGCCGAAGCGCATGACGCCCTCGGCGAGCGCCTGGCCGAGGCCGCCCTCGCTGAGATCGTGCGCCGAGGAGATCAGCCACTCGTCGCGCGCGGCGCCGATGAGGCCGGCAAGGCGCTTCTCCGCGGCCAGATCCACCTGGGGGGGCAGACCGCCGAGGTGGTCGTGGATGACGTCGGCCCAGGCGGATCCGGAAAGCTCCGTCGAGGTGGTGCCGAGCAGGTAGATGTTCTGGCCCTCGTCCTGCCAGCCGGACGGGATCCGGCGCGAGACGTCGTCGATGATGCCGAGCACGCCGACCAGCGGGGTCGGGTGGATCGGCACGTCGCCGGTCTGGTTGTAGAACGAGACGTTGCCGCCCGTGACCGGGGTGCCGAGCTCGAAGCAGCCGTCGGCGAGACCGTCGACGGTCTGCCCGAACTGCCACATGACCTCCGGGTTCTCCGGGGAACCGAAGTTCAGGCAGTCGGTGATCGCGGTGGGCACGGCGCCGGTGACGGCGACGTTGCGGTACGCCTCGGCGAGCGCCAGCTGCGCGCCCGCGTACGGGTCGAGCTGGCTGTAGCGGCCGTTGGCGTCGGTGGAGATCGAGAAGCCGAGACCGGACTCCTCATCGACGCGGATCATGCCGGCGTCGTCGGGGAAGGCGAGGGCGGTGTTGCCGAGCACGTAGTAGTCGTACTGGTTGGTGATCCAGCGGGTATCGGCGAGGTTCGGGCTCTCCAGCAGCGCCAGGAACTGCTGCTCGAGCGCCTCGGGATCGTTGTCGCGGGGGAGCAGCTCGGCGGCGTCGGCCTGCAGCGCGTCGATCCAGGTCGGGTAGGCGACGGGACGGTCGTAGACCGGACCGTCGACGGCGACGGTGGAGGGATCCACGTCGACGATCCGCTCGCCCTGCCAGTCGATGATGAGGCGGCCGTCGCCGGTGACCTCGCCGAGGACGCTCGTCTCGACATCCCACTTCTTCACCACGGCGAGGAACGCGTCGAGCTTGGCGGGAGCGACGATCGCCATCATGCGCTCCTGCGACTCCGACATGAGGATCTCCTCAGCGGTCAGGGTGGGGTCGCGCAGCAGCACGTTGTCGAGTGACACATGCATGCCGCTGTTGCCGTTGGCGGCCAGCTCGCTCGTGGCGCAGGAGATGCCGGCGGCACCGAGATCCTGGATCGCCTCGACCAGCTCGTCGCGGTACAGCTCGAGGCAGCACTCGATGAGCACCTTCTCGGCGAACGGGTCGCCGACCTGCACGGCGGGGCGCTTGGTCGGACCGCCGTCGTCGAACGAGTCGGAGGCGAGGATCGACGCGCCGCCGATGCCGTCGCCGCCCGTGCGCGCACCGAACAGCACGACCTTGTTGCCGACGCCGGTGGCGTTCGCGAGCTTGAGATCCTCGTGGCGGAGCACCCCCACCGCGAGCGCGTTCACGAGCGGGTTCGCCTGGTAGACCGCGTCGAACACGGTCTCGCCGCCGATGTTCGGCAGGCCGAGGCAGTTGCCGTAGAAGCTGATGCCGGCGGTGACGCCGTGCACGACGCGGGCCGTGTCGGGGTCGTCGATCGCGCCGAAGCGCAGCGCGTCCATGACGGCGACCGGGCGGGCGCCCATCGAGATGATGTCGCGGACGATGCCGCCGACGCCGGTCGCGGCGCCCTGGAACGGCTCGATGAAGGAGGGGTGGTTGTGCGACTCGGCCTTGAACGTGACGGCCCAGCCCTCGCCCACGTCGACGACGCCCGCGTTCTGCCCCATGCCGACCATGAGGCGCTGCTTCATCTCGTCGGACACCTTCTGCCCGAACCGCTTGAGGTAGTTCTTGCTCGACTTATAGGAGCAGTGCTCGCTCCACATGACCGAGTACATGGCCAGCTCGCCACTGGTGGGGCGGCGGCCCAGGATCTCGCGGATCCGCGCGTATTCGTCGTCCTTGAGGCCGAGCGCCGCGTACGGCTGCTCCTTCTCCGGAGTCGCTTCCGCGTTGCTGACGGAGTCGGGGACGTGGGTGGTGAGGGTGTTCGGGGTGGTCACGCGCACTCCAAGATCGGGCCGGCGGGGCAGGGACCAGTCTACCGGCGGGATCGGGGCGCCGATCCCGCCCGATCGGCGGAGCCCCGGTAGGCGAAAGGGCGAAAGACGCGGGCGTTCAGATCCGCACGTACGCCGCACCGGCGAGCTGTGCCTCGCTCAGCGCGACGACGGCGGAAGCAGTGGTACGGACGCCGGCCTGCAGCGTGTCTGTGGGGATGCCGCGACTGCGCATGCCCACCTCGCACGCTTCGATGCCGGCGCCTTCGGGCAGGCGGGAGAGGTCGAGCGGCGCGCCGTCGACGGTCGCGCCGCGGAGCGCCGGACCGTTGACGATGATGCGGATCCTGTATGCCGGGCGGTTCGCGTGCAGGGTATGAGCGGAGTCGATCGCGCGAGCGACGTCTTCCGGGCGATCCGAGACGTGCAGCACGACGGTGTTTGTGGTGGGCATGATGCCTACCTCCCCTTCTGGGCGAGGATCGCCTGTGCCAGAGGCTCGTCGGCGACGAGCACGTCCATGAGGCCAGCACGGGCGGCGGCGATGGTGGCCGCGGCCCGGTGCGCGCCGTATGAGGACGCGATGATCTCCGGCACGTCGCGCAGCTCGGCGAGACTGGCGCCGATGACACGGTCGTCCAGTTCGCGGCTCACGGGCTGGCCGTCGGCATCGAAGACGCGACCGGAGAGCTCTCCGACCGCGCCCGCCGCGGTCGCGGCCTCGGCAAGTTCCGTGGGAACGATCGGATACAGCGCCGATCCGGTCTCCTCCCAGGTGCCGACGGACAGGATCGCGACATCGAGCGTCGACACGCGCTCAAGGCATTCGGCGATGTCGGGCTGACGGCGCAGTGCCGCCGCAGCGTCCAGGTTCTCGAGGAACAGGGGGGCGTACATCGGATGCGCTGTCCCTCCGGAGACCCGCGCCGTGTGCCGGACCACCTCCACGGATCCCCGTCGGTCGCCGGTGAACGTGAGCGCACCGGCCAACTGCACCACGTCGCAGGGGGGCAGTACATCGAGATGGTGCGTCATCGCCTCGATCGCCCGGCTCCAGGTGAGCCCGATTGTCTGTCCGGCGGTGATCTCCTGCGCGAGCAGTCCGGCCAGCGCACGACCGATCCCGTCGATGGTGGGCCCATGCGCCGAATCGTCGGCGCGTGAGATGACGACCGTCGATCGCAGGCTGAGCGCCTTGGCGAGGCGACGGCTGAGGTCCTCGTTCTCCTCGCTGGGGTCTCCGACGTGGATCCGCACGAACCCTCGAGTGCGGGCCGAGGTGAGCAGTCGCGCCACCTGCCATCGGGACAATTCGGTCTCCTCGGCGATCTGCACCTTCGAGCGGTCTTCGAGGTAATACGCGCGAGCAACGCGCAGCATCACCTCATCGTCGAAGGACTCCACGGAACTCCTCAGATTCGACATCTTCTCCCCCACCCGCACCCGAAGGCGCTCATATGAGCGCTATCATAGCGCTCAGAATTGAATTCTCGTGGAAGCTTGCGTATGGTGGCGATGGCCTCGCTCAAACGTGAGCTTGGCAGCGCTCAAATGTGAGATTCCACTGGAGGACTCCCCATGACCACACCCAGCCGCGGCACTGCCGCCGCGCGCGCTGAGGCTCAGACCGCACGCCGCGCCACGACCGCCGCCTTCGCCGGCGCATTCATAGAGTGGTACGACTTCTACCTCTACGGCACGGCATCGGCACTGATCTTCCCCAAGGTGTTCTTCCCCGAGACCTCGCCCGAGCTGGCGCTGATCCAATCGTTCGCCGCATTTGCCGTCGGATTCCTCACGCGTCCACTCGGGGCGATCCTGTTCGGCCACTTCGGCGACAAGATCGGTCGCAAGCCGATGCTGCTGCTGACGGTGCTGCTGATCGGCATCGGAACCTTCGGTATCGGGCTGATCCCGGGTGCCGGAACGATCGGCGTCTGGGCTGCGGTCCTGCTGATCGCCCTTCGCCTCGTGCAGGGAGTCGGAATCGGCGGCGAGTTCGGTGGCGGATCTCTCGCCGCACTCGAGAATGCGCCGAAGGGCAAGCGCGGGCTGATGGGCAGCTTCCACCAGATGGGCACGCCCGCCGGTCTTCTCGTCTCCACGGGTGTGTTCGCGCTGGTGAAGATGCTACCGGACGCGGCACTGTTCGACTGGGGCTGGCGCATTCCGTTCCTGCTCTCGGGTGTGCTCACGCTCGGTGCCTTCTACATCCGTCGCCACCTGCCCGAGACGAAGTCGTTCGTCGAGGACTCGGAGAGCACCCGCAAGATCCCGTTCTTCTCGCTCATCCGGGAGAACTGGCGCGGTCTGTTGATCGGCATCGGCGCCCGCATGGCCGACGCAGTCACGTACAACGTCATCAACGTCTTCGCGATCTCGTACGCCACCACCTACATGGGTCTCGACGGCAGCTACCTGCTGACCGGCTTCATCATCTCTGCCGGAGTGCAGATCTGCATCCTGCCGTTCATCGGTCACCTGTCCGATCGCATCGGGCGTCGCCCCGTGTACATCTCGGGGATCGTGCTCTGCGCGATCGGCGGCACGTTGTACTTCCCGGCGCTGCAGCTGGGCAGCCCTGTCATCACCTGGCTGATGATCGTGCTCGTGCACGCGATCGGCACGGGCAGCATGTTCGCCATCCAGGGCGCGTTCTTCGCGGAGCTGTTCGGCACCCGCATGCGGTACACCGGCCTGGGTGTCGTCTACCAGGGCTCGGCGCTGCTCGGCGGCGCCCCGACCCCGGCCATCGCGCTCGCGCTGAGCATCGCGTTCGGCAGCTACTGGCCCGCCGTCATCTACCTCGTCACGATCTGCATCATCAGCATCGTGTGCGTGGTGCTGGCCGGTGAGACCAGTCGTGTCGACCTCAACGAGGTGGGCCGTCGCCGTGACGACAGTGAGCCGCACTCCGCAGTCGCTGAGAAGGAAACCGTATGACCCGCCCCAACATCGTTCTGATCATGACCGATCAGCAGCGATTCGACTCGATCGCCGCACTCGGCTACACGCACGCGGTGACGCCGCACCTCGATCGGCTGGTCAACGAGGGCGCTGCCTTCACGCACACCTACGTGGCGAGCCCGTCGTGCGCGCCGAGCCGGGCGAGCCTTTTCACGGGCCTGTATCCGCACAGCTCGGGCGTGCTGCGCAATGACGACCCGTGGAAGCACTCCTGGGTCGAGCTGCTCGCTGAGGCGGGCTACCGCACCACGAGCATCGGCAAGATGCACACCTATCCCTATGAGGCGTCGGTCGGCTTCCACGAACGGCACGTCATCGAGAATAAGGATCGAGCGCACCCGAATCTGCCGTACTTCCTGGACAACTGGGACAAGGCGTTCTGGATCCGCGGTCTGCAGAAGCCCAGCCGGGTGACCTACCGCGACCTCCCCGACTACGGGGAGCGTCTCGGCGCGTTCGAGTGGGAGCTGCCCGAAGACATGCACGCCGACAACTTCGTCGGCGGTCTCGCAGAGCACTGGCTGCGCACCTACCCGAACCGCGATGCTCCGTTCTTCCTGCAGATCGGGTTCCCCGGCCCGCATCCGCCGTACGATCCGACGCCGCGGCACCTCGATCCGTTCCGCGACAAGGAGATGCCCGGGGTCCCTCGCACTCGACAGGACCTTGACAGCCAGCCGGCGCCCCTGAAGGCGCTGCGCAAGCACCACCAGGAGAACGATCACGACGCCATCGTGATGCTCGAGGACCCCACCCTCGAGCAACTGCAGCGTCAGCGCCGGCACTATTTCGCGAATGTCGCGATGATCGACGAGAAGGTCGGCGACCTCATCACCGCGCTCGACGAACGCGGGGTGCTCGACAACACGGTCATCGTGTTCACCTCCGACCACGGTGATGCCCTCGGCGACCACGGCCACTCGCAGAAGTGGAACATGTACGAGGGCTCGGTGCGCGTGCCCGGCATCATCTGGGGCCCGCCGTATGTGCAGGGCGGTCAGGTGCACGACGGGCTCATCTCACTGATGGACCTCGCGCCCACCATCCTCGAGCTGGCCGGGCTCACCGCGCCGGAGTGGATGGAGGCCGAGTCGCTCGTCCCCGCCCTCAAGGGCGAGGCCTGGAGCGGCCGCGAGTACGTGTTCAGCGAGCACGCCCGAGACTTCATCCTCACCGAGACGGCTCTCATGACGATGGCGCGCGATGAGCGCTACAAGCTCGTCGAGTTCATCGACGACGACGACGGACAGCTGTTCGACCTGCAGATGGATCCGAAAGAGGAGTTCAATCTGTGGCGTGCACCTGAGCACCTCGCCACCCGCACGCGGCTGGAGAAGGCGATCGCACGCTGGCGGGCCGAGAGCTCGATGCACACCGCGACATGGGCGAAGGACATACGCTGATGGATTTTCGAGACACCACCCCCGCACGCATGCGCTCCTCCGAGCTGCTCGCGCAGGACTCACTCATCGTGACCGAGCGCGCTGTGCCGACCCCGGCCATGGATGAAGTGCTCGTGCGCGTCGCTTCGGTGGGGGTGTGCGGTTCGGACACGCACTACTTCACGCACGGTCGGATCGGTCCGTTCGTCGTCGAAGCTCCTCTGATGCTCGGGCATGAGGCGTCGGGCGTGATCGTCGCGGTCGGCGCCGGGGTGGATGCTTCCCGCATCGGATCCCGCGTCTCGATCGAGCCGCAGCGGCCGTGTCGCACCTGCGAGCAGTGCAAGAAGGGCGCCTACAACCTGTGCCCCGACATGCAGTTCTTCGCGACGCCGCCGATCGACGGCGCATTCTGCGAGTACGTCACGATCCAGAGCGACTTCGCGCACGACGTGCCCGCAGCCGTGTCGGATGATGCGGCGGCGCTCATGGAACCCTTGTCTGTGGGGGTGTGGGCGTGCCGGAAGGCCGATATCACCGCGGGTTCACGTGTACTCATCGCCGGCGCCGGCCCGATCGGGCTGATCACCGCGCAGGTGGCGCGGGCGTTCGGGGCGACCGAGGTGGTCGTCACGGATGTGTCGGAGCAGCGGCTCGCGTTCGCTTCCGCGCACGGGGCGACGCGCACGCAGCACGCGGGTGAGGCTTTGGCGGATGCGCACTTCGACGCCTTCATCGACGCCTCGGGCGCGGAACCGGCGATTCGCGCAGGCATCCCGGCGGTCAAGCCGGGCGGACGGATCGTGCTCGTGGGCCTCGGCGCCGACGAGCTGATGCTGCCGGTGAACCTGCTGCAGAACCGCGAGCTGTGGTTGACGGGTGTGTTCCGCTACGCGAACACCTGGCCGACCGCGATCGACCTCGTGGCGAGCGGGCGGATCGACCTCGATGTGCTGGTGACGAAGCGTTTCGGTCTCGATGAGGTCGAGCAGGCGCTGCTGGCCGGCCGCGAACCGGGCGCGCTGAAAGCCGTCGTCCAGCCTTGGCGATGACCGGGGCGCGGCGATGACCGGGGCTGGGCTCGCTGTCGTCGGCGAGTCGCTCGTCGACGTGATCATCGATCCGGGCGGCGGGCGCGTGGTGCGTCCGGGCGGTTCGCCGATGAACGTGGCCATCGCCGCAGCCCGATTGGGGATGCGGGCGAGTCTCGCCACCGCGATCGGCGACGACGAGCACGGTGCGCTCGTGCGCGAACACATTCGTCGGGACGGCGTGACCCTCATCGAGTGCGGGCGGCAGGATCGGGCCACGAACGAGGCGATCGCCTCACTCGCCCCGGACGGCAGCGCCTCGTACGCGTTCCGGCTCGGCAACACCGTCACAGACATCGACCGCGCCCTCACGACGGCCGGTGTCGACGTGGATCACATCCACACCGGTTCACTGACGGCGGCGACCGACGCGGAATGGGCGGAAGCGCTGGCCGTTGTGCGCGCCTGGCGTCCGCGCGCCACCGTGAGTTACGACCCCAACTGCCGCCCCGACATCGGTGTCACCAGGACCGAGTACCGCGAGAGAGTCTCGGCATTCGTCGCGGAGGCGAACATCGTCAAGGCGAGCGATGAGGATCTCAGCTGGCTGTTCCCTGGGGAGGATCACGACGCCGTCGCGGCTCGTTGGCTCGCCGCCGGGCCGCAGCTCGTGGTCATCACGAGAGGGGACGCCGGACCCGTCGGCTACGGATCGGGCTTGCGGGTCGCGCGGCCGGCCTCGCGCGTCATCGTGGCCGACACCGTCGGTGCGGGCGACTCGTTCATGGCCGCGATGCTCGCCTGGCACGACGATCACGGACTTCTCGGCGAGAATGCGCGACGGCAGCTCGACGCGGAGGAGCTTGGCGCGATGTTGGACTTCGCCTCGGTTGCCGCAGCGATCACCTGCACCCGCTCCGGAGCCGACTCCCCGAGGCGTGACGAGCTGCGGGAACGCGGAGAGGCAGTGCAGCACGCGCCCGGGTTCGCGCCACATTCAGCAAAAGCATAGGATTGGGGAGGGATGCGTCGTCGCGAAGAGGCAGCGTCGCCATCAGGGCGGCCGTGCGGCAGTGCTCAGGAAGCAGGAATCGCATGACTGTCAAGTACGACCAAGCAGCGCCGGATCCGGCGACGCGGACGCTCGACTCGGTCACCGGGATCAGCAAGAAGGGCCTCCCGACCGGCACCGTGGGCGTGCTCGGCGCGCTGGTGATCGGCATCTCGACCTGCGCGCCGGCGTACACCCTGACCGCCGCGGTCGGCCCGGCGGCGAGCGAAGTCGGCTACCAGACCCCCGCGATCTTCCTCATGGGCTTCATCCCCATGCTGCTCGTGGCGCTCGGGTACCGCGCGCTCAACGCGGCGATGCCCGACTCGGGCACCTCGTTCACGTGGGCGACCCGCGCCTTCGGACCCTGGATCGGGTGGATGGCCGGCTGGGGTCTCATCGCCGCCACCGTGCTCGTGCTCTCGAACCTCGCCGGCATCGCCGTGGAGTTCCTGTTCCAGTCGATCAGCATCGTCGTCGGCGACCCCGCGATCGCGGATCTCGCGGCGAACAAGTTCATCAACATCGCGGTCTGCCTGGCGTTCATGGCGCTGGCGACATACATCTCCTATCGCGGCATGACCTCGACGAAGATCTTCCAGTACATCACCGTCGTGTTCCAGATGGCCGTGATGGTCTGGTTCGTCGTCGCGCTGTTCGTCGGCGCGAACGATCCGGCCAACAAGGCGGCCAAGCTGCCCGAGCTGAGCTGGTTCAACCCGTTCGAGGTCTCCAGCTTCAGCGCTTTCGCTGCGGGTATCGCGGTGTCGATCTTCGTCTACTGGGGCTGGGACACGGTGCTCACGATGGGCGAGGAGACCAAGCCGTCGAAGGGGCGTCTCTCGACCGAAAGCAAGGCCGCGATGATCCTCGTCGCAATCCTCGTCGTCCTCTACGTCGGCACCGCGACCGCCACCGTCGCCTACGCCGGCCTCGGCGACGGCCCGACGGGACTCGGCAACCCCGCGATCATCGAGAACGTGTTCGCGGCGCTCGCGCACCCGGTCATGGGCCCGCTCGCGATCCTGCTCTCGCTCGCGATCCTGGTCAGCGCCATGGCGTCGATCAACTCGACGGCGATCTCTCCGGCGCGTACGCTGCTCGCGATGTCGCACTACGGCGCGCTGCCCGCGTCGCTCAAGAAGGTGCACCCGAAGTACAAGTCGCCGCACGTCGCGCTGTTGCTCTCGTCGATCGTGGCCTCGGTGTTCTACGCCGTCATGCGCTTCATCAGCGAGGACGTGCTGTGGGACACGATCACCGCGCTCGGCATGATGGTCTGCTTCTACTACGGCGTCACCGCGCTCGCCAGCCCCTGGTACTTCCGCAAGTCCGCGATCCGCGAGGGTTTCCGGTCGATCGTGATGAAGATCGTGCTGCCCGGCATCGGCGGGATCCTGCTGCTGATCGTGTTCGTGAAGACGACGATCGACGCGATGGATCCGGCCGCCGGATCCGGCAGCAACATCGCCGGAGTGGGCCTGGTCGGCGTGATCGGCGTGGCGGTGCTGGGCATCGGCGTGATCCTCATGTTCGTCCAGGCGAAGGTCGCGCCCGACTTCTTCCGCGGTCGGCTGCTCGCCCGCGCCGACGCCACGCAGGACACGTCGGCGCTGCCGGTCTTCGACGACGGCCTGGGGAGCTGAGGGCGGGCCGGCTGAGGCCGAGGCGGTCGCGGGTCAAGTCCCGCCCGGCTGGAGATGCTTTTCGCGCCTCGCGCGGTCATTTCGGCGACGTTTTCCATCCCCCGGGCCCCACGTCGGTACCCGGGAGATGCTTTTCGTCGCCCTGGTGGGCCGGGGAGGAACGAAAAGCATCTCCGAGACGCGCGACTCGGGACCGCGATCGCTGCGATCGCCTCGCGCGCCGACGCGACGGTGGCCACGCGCAACGTGCGTGATCTCGCCGGGGTCGGCGTGCGGGTCATCGATCCGTGGAGCACGACAGCTCCGCCCGATTCCTGACCGCCGATGAGCGCCGTGAACCGTCTGCACGATGCCGCGACGCCTGTGGGACGGATCCGGGGGTCGCGTCCTACAGGCGTCGCAAGGTCGTGCGGGTGTTGCAGCGCACGGCCGCCCGACCGGCCCGACTACTGCACCGACCACCCGCCGTCGCTCGCGAGGATGGCGCCGTTGATGTTCACGGCGTCGTCCGACAGCAGGAACGTGATCGAGGCGGCGAGGTGCTCGGCGGTCGCGACGGTCGGGATCGCCTGCTGGAACGGGGCGAGGCGGGCGGATCCGGCCTCCGACATGTGCGGAGGCATCGGGATCCCGGTCGCGACACCGCCGGGAGCGACCGAGTTCACGCGGATCCCCTTCGGTCCGTACATGAACGCGGCCGACTTGGTGACGCCGACGATGCCGTGCTTGCTGGCCGTGTAGGCGTTGCCGGACGCGTTGCCGCGCAGTCCGGCCTCGCTCGAGACGTTCAGGATCGCTCCGCGTCCGGCCGCCTCCATGGCGGGCAGCACCGCGCGCATGAGCTTGAACGGCGCGGTGAGGTTGATGGCGATGACGCGGTCCCAGACGGCATCGGGCGTCTCGCCGGCGGGGGAGAAGTCGTCGTTGATGCCCGCGACGTTCGCGAGGCCGTCGATCCGGTCGCCGGCGGCGGCGATCACGCGGTCGATCGCGTCCTGCTGGGTGAGGTCGCCCGCGACGGTGACGATGCCCGGGAGCTCCGCGGCCAGCGCGTCGAGCTTCTCGGCGGCGATGTCGCATGCGATGACGCGGCCGCCCTCGCGCGCGATGCGGGAGGCCGTGGCCCTGCCGATGCCCGAGGCGGCGCCCGTGACGATCACGGTCTTGCCGGCGAAGCGCCCAGGGGTCACCTGCTCGGTCCAGCCGTGCTCCGCGGTGTCTTCGGGGATCTCGCCGCCGTTCGCCGCACGCACGAGGTCGTCGACGACGGACTGCGGCATCGCGCCCTGGCTCATCACGACGAGCTGCTGCAACGGCAGTCCGAGCACGGGGGTGAGCGACTCGGCGTTCGCCCCGGACTGCGCGAGCAGCCCGCGGATCAGCTCACCGCCGGTCGGATCGGCCAGCCACTCGCCGATGGTGGAGTTCGCGGTCAGGGCCATGGGGTCTCCTTCGTTCGAGGGGCGCGCTCTTGTTCGAGGGGTGCGAGCGAGTTTCGCAACGGCGCGTCCAGTTATTGCCGAGCGTACACCTCGATACGCTCGGAGGGTGCCCCGTCCTCGCAGTGAGAGTGCGCGCCAGTCCGTCCTGGCGGCGATGCGTGGCGCGCTCTCCGCGGACGGCTACGACGCGGTGACGATCGAGGGGCTCGCCGCGGAGGCCGGCGTCTCGAAGCAGACGATCTATCGGTGGTGGCCGTCGAAGGCCGCGATCCTCGGCGAGGCGCTGCTGGAGGGCGAGCTCCCGGGTGGGGATGTGGCGCTGTCCTTCTCTTCTGACGTGGAGGCGGATCTGCGGGGCTGGCTTGCCACCGCAGGTGCGAATCTGGCTCGCCCGGAGAATGTGGCTCTGGTGCGGGCCCTGATCGCGGTGACCGCGACGGATCCGGCGCTGGGCACGGCGCTGAACCACCGGTTCGCGGATCCGATCGTGTCGTGGATCGTCGCGCGGATCGCGCGCGCCCAGGAGGACGGCGCGGTGCGCGCGGACGCGGATCCGGTGGTCGTGGCCGATCAGTTCGTCGCCATGACCTCTTACGCCGCCCTGACCGGCCGCCCCCTCACGCCGGATCGCGTGGACGCCCTCGTGCACCACCTGATGCAAGGCATCGCCACCCGTTGACCCCTATCGGGGTCGTTGAGCGAGCCCGCATGGGGGTCGCCGGGTAGCGCTCTTGGGGTCGTTGAGCGAGCACCGAGCGCAGCGAGGAGCGAGACGAAACGCCGCGTCCCCGCGCCCAACACGTCCCCCGCCCTGTGGATAACTCCAACCCCGGCCCGGCAGATCCGGTTACGGTGTGTGAGTGATTCCTCGGCACAGTCCTCTCGACGTTTCCTCCGGCCGCACCGGCCGCGGGCGACGTTCCGCTGGGCCGATTCGCGCCGCCATCGCCACCGCCCTCATCGCTGCCACGATCGGACTCGCCGGCTGCACCCCCGGCCCGGCCCCTAAGCCGACTCCGACCCCGCTGTTCACGAGCGAAGCTGACGCCTTCAAGGCTGCGGAGCGGGTGTATCGGGACTATGTGGATGCGGCCAACGCGCAGCAGAACGGAAACGCTAGTTCAAGACCGCAACAGTATCTTGCAGGGGCTGCTCTGGACGACGACCTAAAGTCCATCCGTGACTTCGAGAAGTCGGGACTGCAGATCAAGGGAACTTCCACGATCAAGTACTTCCAGGCACAGACCTATGATGCCAGGTCAGATGGAGTGGAGAGTCTCGCCTGCCTCGACGTTTCTCAGAGCCGAGTTGTGAACTCTGCTGGCGCAGACGTGACGCCAACGAATCGTCCGGCGCTGGTCGGCCTCTCGGTGCGAATGTCACCGGACAAGAGCGGCCTCAAGATCGTTTCGCTCGCCCCGAGCGACCAGTCGTGCCAATGACTATCACTAGGGCGCGGATGCCTTTTGCGGTGACGGCGCTGTTGCTATTGGCATGGACCTTTCTCCCATCGAGCAGCGCTGGCGCGGCTACATATCAAGTAGCAGCCTGCTCGTGGCGTGAATCTCAGGCTGGACTTTGTAGCGCTGGTGACGGCGGTGTAACTATCGGTGACACCAAGACCGACGGTGACAGCGGTTCTGGCGGCGAAGACGGCAGCACCGGTTCCGGAGGCACCGGCGACTCAGGCGGCGGTGGCACCACAGAACCATCTCCCTGGGATATCTGCGCCGCAACGCCGGGGCCACCCAGCGCCTTCTGCCGCTCACTCCCACCCATCGGTGTACCGATCGGGCAGCCCTCCCCGACCACCCCGGGCTGGAGCGCCACGATCTCCGACCTCGTCCGCTTCGTCCCGGCCCAGGCGACGCTCTCCGCCGAGCCGCAGAACGTCGCCGTCGTCGGCCTCCCCGCAAACTTCGTCAGCACCGCGAAGACCGAGACAATCCCCGGCACGATCCTGGGTCGCGCCCTCACGATCCGGTTCACGCCGGTGAGCCACCACTTCGACTACGGCGACGGGATCCAGCTCGACAGCGCCACCCCCGGCGCGGCGTGGGACGCGACCGGCCAGGCCCAGTTCACGCCCACCGACACGAGTCACGTCTACAAGGAGCCCGGCACCTACACGGCTTCCGTCATCACGACCTACACGGCCGAGATCGACCTCGGCACCGGCTGGATCCCCGTGAGCGGAACACTGACCGGCCCGTCGGCGACCCAGCAGATCCGGGTCGTGAAGGCGCGCACCGCCCTCGTCCAGAACACCTGCACCGAGCGTCCCTCGGCACCCGGCTGCTGACGACGACCTGCGAGCGCCGCGAACCCGCCGGTGAATCTCAGCCGAACGCCCGCCGCAACCGCTCGCGCAGCGCCGGATCGCAGACGTACACGTAGGTCCCGAGCATCCCTCGGGTCAGCAGCACGCCGTAGATGTTGCGGATGAACGTCAACAGCTCGTCGTCGCTGAACACGTTCTTGAGGTGGCCGGTGTTCTCCTTGCCCTTCTTGTCGCGATACGCGTCGCGGTCGGCGACGATCCTCCCGGTTGCGGGATCCAGCTGCACGTCGAGGCCGATGATGACGCCGGCGTAGTTGAGGTCGTATCCCTGCACCGTGTGGATCGAGCCGACCTCGTCGAGCGCTCCGGGGGAGTTGATCCAGTCCTTCTCGGCCTTGTTCCAGCGCATCCGCTCCCCGTCGAGCTCGATGTCGAACGCCGCGGGATCCTTCTTCGAGACCCAGTCCCAGGCATACCCGGCGACGAGGCGCGACAGCCCGAAGCGGCGGTCGGCGTCTCGGATCGCGGTGCGCATCTCGCCGACGTCGTCGAAGAAGCGCAGATCGTAGTCTCCGAAGTCGGGTCGCACAGGGTCCTCCCCGCGCAGTGCCGAGCGCACGAATCCGATGTAGTCGGATCCGGCCTTCACGCGCAGTTGCGTCATGAGGTGGAAGTGATGGTGCCGTTCTTTCGCCCGGCGCACGACGTGCTGCAGCGTAGCGGGCGCGAGGTCGTGCGGGCGCACGCTCTGCTGCTCATCGATGAGCAGGAGCTGGTGGCGGCTGCGATGCCGGATCCAGTCGAGCTGGGTGAAGGTCGCATCGTCGCGACCGAAGAGCTTCTCGTTGATCTCGCGGAACTTCTTGTTATGCACACCGGACGCCTGGTTCGCGCGCTGCCCGAGCCGATGCGCTTCGTCGACGAACACGAGGTCGTACTCGTCGGGCGACTCGGCAAGCTGGAACGGCGTGAGCACCTGCTTCGGATCCAGCCGCGGAGTCTTGCGGAACACTCGCTTCACCGATTCACGCAGAGACTGCTGCGGGATGACGAGCGCGGTGCGCAGACGCGAGAGATCGTCGCGGTTCTCCTCGAGGAAGTAGTCGGCGAAGATCGAGCCGAACTCGAGGTCGTCATCCGGCGCGTGGGCCGCGATATCCGCGAGGAGCTTCATGAGGAAGATCGCGACGATGGTCTTGCCCGTGCCCGGGCCGCCCTGCACGACGAGCGTCGACTCGCTGCCGGGCGTGCGGAGATCCTCGAGAAGCGCCTTGAGGATCCCGTCGACCGCGATGTTCTGATCGTGCGCCTTGAACGGCGACAGCTTGAACATGTCGCTGTTCTCGATGTCGGCGATGCTGCGCGTGAACAGTCCTTCGCCGCGCAGCTGTTCGAACACCTCGCGGAACGATTGCCGATACGACTCGCGGTCGAAGTACTGCGCGTCGGCGGTGAGCCCGGCGTTGCTGTTGAGCACCTGGTACTGCGCCTCGCCGGAGAACCAGCGGATCAGGTGCGATTCCAGGTCGAGGCAGGCCGACTTGTTGAAGCGCTCGTCGATGACGACGCGGATGCTGTCGAGCCGCGCCTCCTGCTTCGGGCCGGAGAGGTGCTGGATCATCCGCTTCTGCGTGTTCACGGTCTCGCCGACGTACAGTCCCGGATTCGCGCGCCGGCGGGCGCCATCGATCACGTAGACGACGGGCCAGTTGGTGAGGTGCGGATTCGCGACGGCGTGCGCATCGACCGCAGCACGACGGAACGGGACGTGCTCGATGCGGAAGGTGGTCATGACGGATCCGGGTGGTCGGATCCGGTGTCGGGTTTGCGCCCGGCGGCCCCTGCCGTCTCGCGCTCGGCCGCGAGCTGGGTGTACTTCACCATGCGTCCCTTCGCCTGATCGGCGGGGTACTTGGCGCGGGTCGATTCGAGCTTGCGCAGCACGATCTCATCGAGATCGACCCCGATCCGGTTCGCCAGGTGGATGCAGTATGTGACGACATCAGCCAGCTCCTCCTCGACGCGCGTCTGGTCGAAGTCAGGCCCCCACTGGAAGCATTCGAGCAGCTCGCCGGCCTCGATGGAGATGCTCTTCGCGAGGTTCTCCGGGCTGTGGAACTGGTCCCACTCGCGCTCCTCGACGAAGGCCCGGAGTACGGCGAGAGTCGTGGGGGACGGCATGGGGGTGAGGGTATCAGGCGCGATCGTGCCGAGATTCGGTTGCTGGAACAACGGGTGAAGCGCCAACAAAGTAGTCGTAGAGGCTCGCCTCAAGTCGTGACGGGAGATTCAGTGACATCGTGACCACGTTGGTCACCCCATTTGGCATTACTGATTGCTTAGGCTTTGAGGAACTCACTTCGCCCAGGTAGTAGTGATCCGTGCCCTCGCCATCCTCCTTCTTCACGAAGAGGTGCATTGATACGCGGTTACCCAAAATGGGTTCGAGCTCGGGTGACGCGAGTGTTCGCTGTGGGCGCGAGAACCAGTGCATGGTGGATTCATTGATGAACTCATCGCCGTAGTCGGTAGTCTCAGAGACGTCGCCACGCTTGTCGTACGTGACAAAGATCGGGCACGTTCCCGTTGTGGTATCAACCTTGTACCCGTAGACGGTACTGCCGTCGTTGTTCTGCCAATTGAGCAGGCGGCACGCATCCTTGCGCGAGTAGGTAGCGCCGACGCGCAACGAGCTCGACCAGTTGTGTCTGTGGCGTGCCAGGAAGATTCCCGTGTCGATCAGGTCGTGAACATGACGCGAGAAATCTTGGTCTTCAAGGAGGCTCCGGAACTCGGGTGCAAGTTGGAGCCCATCATCCTGTCTCTCTACTACGGGGGAACCGTATTGCTCGCGCTGCGGCATGGTAAAGAAGTCGTTTGTGAGCACGCGGTGAACTGACGTCAGTGTGGCGTCGTCAGATGTGCAGCCCGACTCTTCGAAGAGTTGGCGGCACGCGGAGGCTGAAAGTCCCCCTGCCCGGTTCATCAGCGCCTCCAGGACAAGAAGTTCGTGAGGCCGTTTGCCATTGAGTAGTTCGCGAGATAGAAACTTCAGAGGCCCGGTCTGTGATTCGGATGGCCAGCGCGTCTCCTGCCGGACAGTGCAGAGTAGATGCCAGTAGCTCTCTCGAGTCGTGGCAAGGACCACGGGATCAGCGGTATCGAATCTTGCGAAATCGAGCAGGGCAGGGGCGTGTCCCAACCGATTTGTCAATTCGGCGATGGTCTTCTTCATATTTTGGATACTGTCGAGCTTCGTCGTCGCGAGGGACGCAAAGATCCGCTCTTTCGAGATCTGATCGAAGTTCACACTCGACAGTCCGGAGATCGACCCCGCCTCTTGCGCGTCGATGATGCTGCGACGGATTGAGTCCTTGTTCAGTGACGTGTTCCCGAAGAGCGCGACGGGGATCAGATAGTTGTTGGTGTAGTTGCCGATGAAGTCAATGACGATCAGGTGATCTTTGCCCGCGGCCTTGCGTAGACCGCGGCCGAGTTGCTGCGTGAAGACGATGCTCGACTGTGTCTGGCGTAACATCACCACCTGATTTACAGACGGGATGTCTATGCCCTCGTTGAAGACATCGACGGTCAGGATGTAGTCGAGACAGCCTGCTTCAAGTTCGGCGACGACGCCCTCACGCTCTTCGATGGTGTTCTCACCGGTCAGCACCTTCGTCCGAAGCCGCTTGCCATGAACTTCGCGAGCATTGAGCAACCGGGAGAGCTCTCGCGCCTCGTCCCTGCGGCTGCAGAACATCAGCCCCCGGACGGAGGCTCCCGCGTGGCCGTAAGTCATCAGAGCGCGAACCACGTGGTCCGCACGTTCGGGAGCTACGAGCAGACTCAGCCGGGCAGCGTCGTCCACGACCTCGCCGTCAAGCTCAAAGTCCGTCACGCCGAAGTAGTGGAACGGCGCCAACATGTCTTCTTCGAGAGCGCGCTGAAGCCGGATCTCATACGGAACGTTGAAGTCGAAGAGTTCGAAGACATTGAAGTCGTCCGTGCGTTCCGGAGTGGCAGTAACGCCGAGAAGAAACTTCGGCTTCAGGTGGTTGATGAGTCGCCGATAAGACGGTGCTCCGGCGCGGTGCACTTCGTCGATGAGAACGTAGTCGAACTGTCCCGGCGGGATGGCAGCCAGGGTTTCCGGCCTAGAAATCGTATTGATCATCCCGAAGAGGTAACGGCGATCCAGCTCGCGGCGGATACCAACGAACTTCCCGAAGTCTGAATCGGGGGCGCCGAGCACTCGTTGGAACTCCTCGATCGCGCGATCGAGGATCTGATCCCGGTGCACAACGAAGAGCATGCGTTCAGGATTGAACGATTTCACATCGAGCGCGGAAAGGATCGTCTTGCCGGTGCCCGTCGCCGATACGACGACAGCCCGAGTTTCACCGGAGTCGCGGACCTTTCGGATCTCCTCGAGAGCTTCCATCTGCATTGAATTCGGAACGATCTGGGCGGTTGCGTCGCCGCCCGGGAGCATGATGGTCCCGCGGGGCGGTGGCGTGTATGTGCGCTCGTACTCATCGATCCACTCCGTCGTAAGTGGTTTCGCATTGTGAAGCTGATCGCCGATCGCTTGGTCTAGCTGCGCGACGATGTCGCCGTCGGGCAACGCTGAAAAGCGTAGGTTCCACTCCTGATTCTTGATCAGGGCCGATGCGGTGAGGTTCGAGCTGCCAACGATCGCGGTCGTGCTTCCATCGTCGTGCGAGAAAACGTAACCCTTGGCATGGAAACCGCCCTGCGTTTGATCCACGACGAACACTTCAGTGTTCGGCATGTTGAGTAGTTCGCGAAACGACGCAGGGGAGTTGAAGCCGAGGTAGGTCGATGTGATAAGACGACCCTGCCCACTAAAATCAAGCAATGACTGCTTGAGCAGCGACAAGGCGCTTGCCTCCACGAAAGCTACCGAGAAGGTGAAGGACTTAGCCCGCCGCAACTCTGCGGTGATGGCTTTGACCATGGTGTTTCCACCGCTATTCGAGACGAGGAGCGGGTGGAACTGTTGATCCGATGAGACAGTTCGATCAAGGAATCCAAAAGCGTTGTCGAGCTCGATCTTGGAACCGGACTGCATCACAGTCGGCTACTCCCCGTGGTCATACATGACGCGTTCGACCGCGGGCATATCCGCCGGCGCCCACTCGACGCTGCGCAACTCCGCGACGGGGATCCACCGGATCTCCGAGTGCTCGGTCAACTTCGGTTCGGCGTCGATGAGCGTCGCGTAAAACGTCGTCAGAGTGACGATGCCGAAGTCATATTCGTGGGTTGTCGTCTCCACGAGCTCTCCCACGGAGACGGTGCACAGGAGTTCTTCGCGCATCTCGCGAGTGAGAGCTTCCTGCGCCGACTCTCCGGGCTCGATCTTCCCTCCGGGGAACTCCCAAAAGCCCGGCAGGGACATTAACTGACTACGTTGCGCGGAGAGCACCGCGCCGTCGCGCATGACGACGGCGCCGACAACATTGATCTGCTTCTTCACACGACACTCCAGATGCTCGCGGGCGGGCGTACACGCAGCCTATCCACCAGTCCGGACAACGATCAGTCTCGTCGTCGACAGTCTGCGATTTGCCGGCTACGGTGCGGGGTGGACGGTCGTTTGCACGCGCGACTGGTGCGAGGAGGAGTGACATGACTGACCTGCAACAGGCCGCCAACGCGTTCGCAAGCGTGATGTCAGACGCGTGGGACGCCGACGACATGTGGCACGCGATGCAGTGGGGCGAGGCGTTAGCTATGGCGGAGCTGATGTTCCAGGCTGGCCATGGCGATCTGGCTCAAGAGATTGTCCGTTGGTGGCTCCGAGCGAATGATCCGAACGACGCTGAGCTGGCGGATCTGCTGCCGAATCCCGCGGTCAAACTCTCGGAGTGGCAACCAGCAGACAGGTAAAGGCACCGACCCCGCCTTCCCCGTCCCCCGTAGGCTTGCCCCCATGCTCGGCGAACCGCAGCCCTCGCTCATCGATGACCTGTCCCACGCGCTGCGGGATCCGCATCCGCTGGCGTTCCTCGAGGCGGCGAGTGGCCTCGCCCAGGTCACCGCGCCCGATCCCTATGCGGGTCTTCGTCCGGGTGCCGCCGCACAGCGCCCGGCGATGGATCGCGATCAGCTCATCGACGCATTCCTCGAGGTGGGTCACCGCGAGACCGACGCGCTGCTGCTCGTGTGGGCGGCGATGCTCGATCGGCCGGAGCTCGCGCTGCGGGTGCGAGAGGCGAATCGGCGGCACTCGCTGCCGCGGTGGGTGCATCAGCTCGATCAGATCCGCGTCGTGCGTGCGATCGAGAACACGCACGTTCTGGGCGACGGCGACAACCTCTTCCTCGGGGTGGAGACGGCGGGCCGTTCGTTCACGATCGTCACGTACGTCGACCACAACATGGGCTCGATCGTGAAGGACGGGTATTTCGCCGACGTGCCGATCCGTGAGGCCCTTGCCCGTCTTGATGCGATGCGCGGCGACGACACCGACCTGCACGAGATCCTGCTCGAAGACGCGGCCGCGAAGCTGACTCAGGCCGTCGAGCACGGCGACCGCATGCTGGAACCCTTCACGACCGACACCTGGCCGCAGGCCAAACCACTGCTCGCGTGGATGCTGCGGGGCATGCCGCCCGGCGGCGAAGGGTACGAGTGGACGGAACTCAGCGACGCGCAGTGGAAGAAGCTCGGGCGAGACTTCGCGGCGTCCGAGTTCGGTCGCTCCCTCGACTCCGACCAGCGTGATCAGGCCGACACCCTGATGAACTTCGCGGCGGGCTACGGCACCGGGGATCCTCTGCGGTGGAGCAAAGTGGTCGTCGAGATCGTGCTGCTCGACCTGATCCCGCGCAAGGTCATCGCGCCTGTTGAGTACCTGCGCACGATGCCTGAGACGCTCCGCTCCGTGATCCGGTACGCGCATCAGCAGCGATCCATCCCGGCGGCGTACACCGAGGAGGCGCTCGCGGCGATCGACGAGTTCCTGCCCGACTACCTCGAGGCCATCTCACGCCCGCGCCGGCAGGGACCCGCGGCGATCCTGGAACGGATGGGGGTGCTGGATCCGCTCGGCGACGACGAATACGAAGATGTCGCTCCGACCGACTATCTCGACCTGCTCGCGCAATCCGTTGGGGGGAGGGAGGAACTGGACGCCCTCGACTCCACGCCTCTGCCGGATGAGGTGCTCGACGTCGTATCTCTCGAGCCTGACATCGTCGACAGAGTGCGCATCGTGGCGGGCCTCGCGGACGGCGCCTGCGTCGAGGTGTTCGAGGATCCTGAGCTGCGCACGGCCGCACGACGAGCACTTGTGCGGATCGCGGCAGCGGATCCGGCGATCTTCCGGCGCCGATCCAGTGACGCGACGGCCGCCGCCGCGCTGTGCTGGATCGTCGCGAAAGGCAACGACTACCTGGACTTCGGCGAGGACGTCACCGTCGGCGAGCTGATGGAGTTCTTCGGACTCAAAGGATCCCCGGGGCAGCGCGCGCAACCGATGCTGCGGGCGCTGGGGCTGCGGGAGTTCGACTGGGCGTACGACCCGCAGCTGGGCGCCGCCGACCTGCTCACCTCAGAGGTGCGCGCAGAGATCATCCGTCAGCGCGACCAGTGGCGGGCGGCGTTCGAGCAGGACTGACGGCGGGGCGGCGGGGTTCCGCGGCCGCCGCGTCCTTCGCCCGCGCTGACGCTCCGCTGGAGGAAACAGGCGCATAGCTCCCTGCGCCCGGCGATGTCGGCCCAGGTCGTTAGGCTCACGGATGTGAGTCGATACAGATTGCGCGTGACGCTCGAGGAGGCGGATCCTGCGATCTGGCGCGCCTTCGAGATCGACGGACGGCTGCCGCTGCGGATGCTGCACGTCGCGCTGCAGACGATCATGGGGTGGCGCGAGCTGCACCTGCACGCCTTCGTCGACGCCGACCCTCAGAGCCGGTCGGGCGTGATGCCCCTGCGATGGGCGCCGCAGGACTTCGAGAACCCGGTCGGCACGCGTGCCGAGGAAGACTACGCGATCGATGATGTGCTGCGCGATCGGTCGACGCTCTGGTACGAGTACGACTTCGGCGACGGCTGGGTGCATCGGATCGACGTCACCGACGTACTCGAAGATGATTCTCTTCGCGCGCCCGTGGTGCTGCTCGACGGAGGCGGGCGGGGCCCCTTCGAAGACGCCGGTGGCGTGCACGGGTACGCGGAGAAGGTCGAGGCGCTGGCGGATCCGCAGCATCCCGAATACCGGGAGCTCAGCAACTGGGCGCGCGCGACTGTGGGGCCGTGGGTGCCGCTCGCCTCGGATTTCCTGGATCCGATCGGCGTGCAGAGCGAGCTGAACCTGCTCTTCAACCCGCAGGGATCCGGGATGTCGCCGTACGACATGTCGGGGCTGGTGAAGGATGACGCGCTGCGGCGGCCGTCCGACCTGGACGTCGATTCTCCGTTGGTCGCGCTGGCGTCGACGCTCCCGCCGCCGATCCGATCCGAGTTGCGCCAGCACCTGGGCCGCACGGGCGTGCTCGACGCGGTCGACGTCGACGATGCGACGGCGCTGCGGCTGATCCGGCCGTTCGCGTGGCTGATGGACGCGGTCGGACCCGAGGGTATCGCACTGACCTCCGCGGGCTGGCTGCCGCCCGACACCGTTCTCGACGGGATGACGACCCTCGGCTGGATCGACGACTGGATCGGCAAGGGCAACCGCGAAGATCTCACGCCTCCGATCGCGAATCTTCGCGAGGGCGCGCAGCGGATGGGCTTGGTGCGCGCGCAGAAAGGGCGGTTGCTGCTGGGCGCGGCGGCGAAGAAGGCGCTGGGCGACCCGCAGGCCCAGCTGCGGCTCGTCGCGGGTGCGACTTATCGCAAGCTCAGCGACGCAGAGACCGACGCGGCGGTGCTCCTGCTGCTGAGCATCGCTGATGGGACGCCCGCCGGCGAGCGCTGGAAGGCGGTGGCGTTCGGGCTGGAGATGTGCGGATGGCAGTCGGCGTCGGGGAGAGCGTTCACGCCGACCGACATCGACCATGTGACTCACCACGTGCAGCGCGTGCTCGACGCGATCGGCGAAAGTGGCCGTCGGGAACGTCGGACGCTCGCTCTCGCCGATCAGCGACTGTTCGCGCGCGTCGCACTGCGCTGAGCCTAGATCAAAAAGCCTTGTCACATCCTGCAGATGGAATAAGTCTGCGTAGACTAGTGCGCTTGTAGGGTGGCATTATGATCTGAGATTTGGACCAGATCCCTGCTCGGGCGGATACTCGACCCATCCCGGACGCCCGATCTCGGCCGGGATCCAACAATGAACTCGACCTCCTCCTCACTGCCTGGCGCGCTCGACCGCCGCATCGCCGTCGTCGGCGCCGGACGGCTCGGCGTGGTGCTCGCGCGGGCGCTGACCGAAGCCGGTCTCGACGTGAGCGGGCCGCTCCGCCGCAACGAGGCGATCCCCGCCGTCGATGTCGCGATCCTCTGCGTGTCTGACGGGGCCATTCACGACGCGGCTGAGGCGGCGCTGCCCTACGCCCGTCTCGTCGGCCATGCGTCGGGCGCCACGGGGCTCGACGACGTCGACTTCAGCATCCACCCGCTGCAGACGTTCACCGGATCCGAGTCGCCGGACGTCTTCCACGGCATCGGCGCGGCGATCGACGGGCGCACGGACGAAGCCCTCGCCGTCGCCGACGGTCTGGCACGGGCGCTCGGCGCCCACCCGTTCCGCGTCGACGACGCGCACCGCGCCGGATACCATGCCGCCGCTTCGATCGCTTCGAACCTGCTGCTTGCCGTGCTCGACGCGGCGGAGCAGGTCGCCGGATCCGCGGGGATCGATCCGGACGAGGCGCGTGCGATCCTGGCGCCGCTCGTCCGCCAGACCGTCGAGAACTGGGCCGACCGGGGTGCGCAAACGTCGCTCACCGGGCCGATCGTGCGGGGCGACGAGGCGACGGTCGCGCGGCAGCGGGCGGCCGTCGCCGCGGACGCTCCGGAGGTGCTGTCGGTGGTCGACGTGCTCATGGCGCGGGTCCGCGAGATCGCCGCTATGCGCGAGAAACCACTTTCGACATGAGACACCACGCCAGGCCTGGTGTCTCATGCAGGATGTGGTTTCTCGCAGGAAAAGCGGGCCAAGCGGGACGAGCAGTACGAGCAGTAGAGGACAGGAGCCGCGCATGAGGATCATCCGCACGATCGCCGAGCTCCGCGACGCGGTGCGCGCGGCCAAGCTCGACAAGAAGAGCGTCGGCCTGGTCCCGACGATGGGCGCGTTCCACGAGGGGCACCTCACGCTCATGCGCGAGGCCAAGCAGAACACCGGCCTCGTCGTCGTGTCGCTGTTCGTGAACCCGACCCAGTTCGGCCCGAACGAAGACCTCACCGCCTACCCGCGCGACGAGGCGCGCGACGCAGCCCTCGCCGTCGCGGAGAACGTCGACATCCTGTTCGCTCCGGATCCCGCCGAGATCTACCCGGACGGCTTCGCCACGACGATCCACATCGCCGGCCTCACCGACGTGCTCGACGGCGCGAGTCGCGGCGCGCACCACTTCGACGGCGTCGCGACCGTCGTCGCCAAACTGTTCGGCATCGTCGCGCCCGACGTCGCCTACTTCGGTCAGAAGGACGCACAGCAGGTGCTCGTGGTGCGCCGGCTCGTGCGCGACCTGAACCTCGACGTGCGGATCCAGGCCGTCCCGACCGTGCGGGAGCCCGACGGTGTCGCGATGAGCTCGCGCAACGTCTACCTCGACCCTGCCGCCCGACAGCAGGCGACGGCGCTGAACCGGGCGCTCGAAGCGGCCGCCGAGGTCGTCGAGCACGGGGAGCGCAACGCCGCCACCATCGAAGACGCGGCTCGCGCCATCCTCGCCGACGCCGGCATCGTCCCGGAATACCTCGAGCTGCGCACCGCCGACGACCTGCAGCCCATCACCGTCCTCGCCGGCGACGCCCTGCTCGCGGTCGCCGCCCGCGTCGGTTCCGCCCGCCTGATCGACAACCGCCTCCTGAGAGTGAGCGCCTGATGCGACGCACCATGCTGAAGTCGAAGATCCACCGCGCGACGATCACCGGAAGTGATCTGCACTACGTCGGATCCATCACCGTCGACCTCGACCTGCTCGAGGCCGCCGACATCCTCCCGCACGAGCAGGTGCACGTCGTCGACGTCGACAACGGATCCCGTTTCGAGACGTACACGATCGCGGGGGAGCGCGGATCCGGCATCGTCCAGGTCAACGGAGCCGCCGCGCGCCTCGTGCACACCGGCGACACGGTCATCGTCATCTCCTACGCCGACTACTCGGCCGAAGACCTCGCCGCCTACGCGCCGACCGTGGTGCACGTAGACCGGGCGAACGCGATCCTTCAGGTCGACGACGCCGTGGACACGCTGCTGACGGAGGCCCGCCGATGAGTGCGCACGCAGCCCCCTCTCGTCGGCTCACCCTCGGTGACATCGCCGCGAAGAAGGCCGCCGGCGAGCCGATCGTGATGGTCACCGCGTACGACCACCCCGGCGCGCAGATCGTCGAGGCGGCCGGCGTCGATATGGTGCTCGTCGGCGACTCCGCCGCGATGACCGTGCTCGGTTACGACAGCACCGTGCCGGTGACCGTCGACGAGATGATCATGCTCACGCGCGCGGTGCGGCGGGGGCTGACCCGGCCGCTGCTCGTGGCCGACCTGCCGTTCGGCTCATACGAGGCTTCCGACGAACAGGCCATCGCCACGGCGCAGCGCTTCGTCAAGGAAACCGGCTGCGACCTCGTCAAGATCGAGCGCGGCGGCACCTCGGTCGATCGGGCGCGGGCGCTCGTCGCGGCGGGGATCCCGGTCGTCGGCCATGTCGGCCTCACTCCGCAGACCGCCACCTCGCTCGGTGGTTACCGCGCCCAGGGTCGCACGGCCGAGGCGGCGCTCGCCGTGATCGACAGCGCGCTCGCCCTGCGGGACGCGGGATGCGCGCTGCTCGTCGTCGAGGCCGTGCCCAGCGACGTCACCGCCGCGCTCATGCCGCTGCTCGACATCCCGGTGATCGGGATCGGGGCCGGATCCGCGACCGACGGGCAGGTGCTCGTGTTTCACGACCTGCTCGGCATCTATGACGGACCCGCGGCGAAGTTCGTGAAGCGCTACGCCTCGCTGCGGGCCGCCGCGATCGACGGCGTCACGGCGTACGCGGATGAGGTGCGGGACGGTATCTACCCGGCGCCGGAGCACGGGTATGCGATGCCGGTCGAGGAGGCTGCGCGGCTGCGGGAGCTGCTCGACGGGCGGTAGGGGCAAGAAGGAGCGTCTCGGATCAGGCTCAGATCAGCCGGCGCAACGCCTCTTCGAGTGTGATGCGCTGAGCGTCGGCTCGGTCGCGGAGGCGGGCGTGCTCCTCGGTGGTGAGGGCCACGGTCAGCGTGAGGGGGGTCGCATCCGCGGAGCCGTCCAGACCGTCGAGCAGATCTGCGGGCTCTGCCCACAGGGTCGGGGCGGCCGGGCGAGCGGAAGTCCCTTCGACAAGCTCAGGGACCGGGACAAGCTCAGGGACCGGCTCAGGCTCAGGGACCGGGGTCGGGGTTGCCGCCGGGGTCGCAGCCGCCCCGGCGAATCCGGGACCGCGATCCGGATCCTGCTTGCGCTGATACGCGGTGGCCGCACCGTTCGCCCGCTCGTCTGCGGCCTCGTTCAGAGGGTGGCCGGCATGGCCCTTCACCCAGGTGAACGACACATCGCGCCCGCGCAGCGCCTCGTCGATGCCCTCGAGCAGGTCACGGTTGAGCACGGCGCCGCCGTCGGCCTTGCGCCAGCCCTTGCGCTTCCAGCCCGGCATCCATTTGGTCACCGAGTCGATGACGTAGCGGCTGTCGCACTCGATCACGAGCTTCTCGTCGGCCACGCTCGCCGTCGCGCGCAGCAGCTCGAGCACGGCGCGCAACTCGCCCTGGTTGTTCGTGCCGTGCGGGGATCCGCCGGCGGCCCAGTTGTCGTCGTCGATGTACCAGGCCCAGCCGTTGGGTCCGGGGTTGCCCAGTGCGGATCCGTCTGCGGCGGCGGTGATCGTCATGATTCCACCGTAGGGCGTGACGAGGCGTGTCTCTTCCGGACGAACGCGCAGGCGCACCCACCCTCGGGAGGAGAACTCGCGTTCGGACGGAAGGATCCCGGCTGATTCTCAGCCCCAGCGTGAGATCTCCTCCCGAACGTGCGCGCGCTCGACCGGCGACCGGATCCAGGCCACGATGGTCTTCGAGAAGCTCACCTGAATCCGCTTACCTCTTCCCTTCCGATACATAGCGACATATCGTTGACTATCGCTCGAGGGGATCGGGTGAGACCACGAGGAGGTCACCATGAACGGCACACACACGTCACGGGGATTCGGCGGAGCGGGCTTCGGCCCCGGCGGCGGACGCGGATTCGGCGGACGACCCGGCGGGCCCGGCGCGGGCATCTGGGAGGCGATGGATCAGCTGCGCGCTTCGTTCGAGCAGCGCGCAGGATCACCGCGGATGGCACGCGGCGACGTGCGGGCGGCGGTTCTCGCCCTGCTGGCCGAGCAGCCGATGCACGGCTACCAGATCATCCAGGAGATCGAGGAGCGCAGCGGCGGCGCGTGGAAGCCGAGCGCCGGATCCGTGTATCCGACCCTGCAGCTGCTCGCGGATGAGGGCCTCATCGAGGCGTCGGAGCAGGGCGGACGCAAGACGTACGCGCTCACCGAGGCCGGCAAGGCCGTCGCCGATGAGGCCGGCGAGACCCCCGCGCCGTGGGAGGGATCCGGTGCCCGCGTCGGCGGTGCGCAGTTCAGCGCGCTGCCGAAGGCCGGCGTCGACCTCGCCGGAGCGGTCGCGCAGGTCGGGCGGACGGGCACGCCGGAGCAGGTGCAGCAGGCGATCGAGGTGCTCGACGAGGCCCGGCGCAAGCTGTACGCGATCCTCGCTGACTGATGGGTGACGGCGAGTCCCTTCGACAGGCTCAGGGACCGGGGTCGGGGCAGGATCCGGTGCTCCGGGCCCGCACCCGGCGGATCCTGACGTTCGCCGCCCGCGCACTCGTGCAGACCTGGTGGTTCGAGATCGCGCTGCCGCGGATCGGGTTCGCCCGTGTGGCCGAACGCTCCCGCGGGGGGCGGACGCGGCGGCTGGCGCAGCGGTTCCATGCGCTCGCGGTCGAGCTCGGCGGGCTGATGATCAAGGTCGGCCAGTTCATGTCGTCGCGCCTGGACGTGCTGCCGCCCGAGATCACCCAGGAGCTCGAGGGACTGCAGGACGAGGTCCCCGCGGTGCCGTTTCCGGCCATCCGCGCGCTCGCCGAGGCCGAACTCGGCGTGCCGCTCGCGCGCGCGTTCGCGTCGTTCGACGAGACACCGCTCGCTGCGGCGTCGCTGGGGCAGGCGCATCGGGCGCAGCTCTCCGCCCTCGACGCGGCTGATGCCGGCTTCACCGACGTCGTCGTGAAGGTGCAGCGCCCGGGGATCGACCAGGTCGTCGCGACGGACCTCGCCGCGCTCCGGCGCGTCGGCGGATGGCTGCGGCGGATCCGCTTCGTCTCCGACCGCGTCGACGCGCCTGCCCTCGTCGAGGAGTTCGCGCAGACCAGCCTCGAGGAGATCGACTATCTGCACGAGGCGGCCTCGGCCGAACGGTTCCGCGCGGATTTCGCCGAGGATCCGCGCGTCGACGCTCCGCTCATCGCCTGGGAGCGCACCACACGCCGGGTGCTGACGCTCTCCGACGTCACCGCGATCAAGATCAACGACGTCGACGCCCTGCGCGCGGCGGGGATCGACCCGGCAGACGTGGCGCGGGCCTTCGCGGAGGTCATGTTCGACCAGCTGTTCACGCACGGGTTCGTGCACGCGGATCCGCACCCGGGGAACATCTTCGTGACCCCGCTGGGGGGAGGGAACGGCGTTTCGTCTCGCTCCGCTCGCTCAACGACCCCGGAGGGGCAGAGAGGCGGCGGCGCCGGTCGTGACTGGCGACTCACTTTCATCGACTTCGGGATGATGGCCGAGGTGCCGGAGGGGATTCGGCACGGCCTGCGCACCCTGTTCATCTCGGTCGCCTCGCGCGACGGGCAAGGGCTCGTCGCCGCCGCGCAGGAGATCGGCGTGCTGCTCCCCTCCGCCGAGACCCGCGAGCTCGAGCGGGCGCTGACCGCCGTGTTCGGCCGGTTCGGCGGCATGGGGTTCGGTGAGCTGCGCGATGTGGATCCGCGCGAGTTCCAGCGCTTCGCCGACGAGTTCGGCGACACCGTGCGCTCGCTCCCCGTGCAGCTGCCCGAGGGTCTGCTGCTGCTGATCCGCGCCGTGTCGCTGACGTCCGGCATGTGCAGCGGGCTGGATCCGCAGTTCAACATCTGGGAGTCGATCGAGCCCTACGCGACCCGGCTGCTCCGCGACGAGAGCGGCAACGTGCTGCAGGATCTCGGTCGGCAGGCCGTGTCGACCTTCGGGCTCGCGTGGCGGCTGCCGAAGCGGATCGATGACGTCATCACGCGCATCGACGAGGGATCCGTCACGTTCGACACCTCGCGGCTGGAGCGCCGCCTCGACCGCATCGACGGCCTGATACGTCGCGGCGTCTCGGCGGTGCTGTTCGGCGCGCTGCTCATCGGCGGCGCGATCCTGCTCGCTCCCAACGCGGTGCTCGGGATCATCCTGATGGCCGTCTCAGCACTGCCCCTGCTGCATGCGCTGTTCGCCGGACTGTTCCGGGGTCGCGGGCCGCGCTGATCTCGGACTGAATCGGGCTGTGCGCCCTCCGGATCCGGATCCGGATCCGGATCCGGATCCGCCGGCCGCGCCTCAGGCCCGGTAGCGGATCCGCAGGACCAGGGCGGTCACCGACAGCGCGATGACGACGATGCCGTAGCCGATGCAGACGGTCCCCAGGCCGAGTGGCGCGACGAGTATCCCGGCCACGACCGCGGGAACGCCGAACGCGAGGTACGCGAGCAGGAAGATCACGGCGAAGGCGTCAGCGCGCTGCGCGGCAGGGATACGCGGGGCGAGGGACCCGATGACGCCGAAGAACGCGGTGCCGAAACCCATTCCGGTCACGGCGACGGCGACGAGATAGGCCGGGAGCGACACGACTGTGAGGGCGATCAGTGACAGCACGGTGCCGCTGGCGAGAGCGGCGGTGCCGAAGATGGTGATCGTGCGCGGCGAGCGGCGCCGGATCAGCACGGCCGTGATCGCACCGACGCCCGCGAGCAACGCCACCGACAGGCCCTGCCAGAAGTGCGCGGTGCCACCGAGCTGTCCGCGGACGATGTTCGCGCCCAGCGAGAGGAACAGGCCACCCGTGGCCCACCCGGCGATGATCGCGGGGGCCGCGCGCCAGAAGTCGGTGCGGATCTGCACCGGCACGGACAGGCGGAAGCCCAGCGACGCCCACGCTCCGGGGAGGAGCCGCGCGGTCTCCGGGACGAGCAGGAACAGCGCGGCGAGCACGAGGTAGATCCCGCTGAGGGGTGCGAACACGTCGGCGAGGGCGTTCGGCGTCGCATCCAACGCGATGCCGGCGAGGAGCGCGCCCAGGGAGAGGCCGATCCCGGGGCACAGCGCGTTCCAGAGCGCGGCGATGCCCGGGCGCCCGGCCGGTCCCAGGTCGAGCACGGCCGCGGACAGCGCAGACAGGAGCAGACCGCTGGCGATGCCCTGCACGAGCCGTGCGACCACCAGGAGCCCGACCGATCCGGCATTCCAGAACAGGAACATGCTTCCGGCGAGCAGGATGAGCCCGGCGATGATCACAGGGCGGCGCCCCACGTGATCCGACAGGGACCCGGCGGTGAGCAGGGTGAGCATCAGGGCGACGGCGTATACCGCGAAGACGGCGGTGATCAGCGTGGCGCCGAAGCCGATGCGCTGGGCGAGCACCGGGTAGAACGGCGACGGCGCGCTGGCGCCGATCATCATCAGGATCTGTGCCGCGATCGCGAGGACGAACCCGAAGCGGATGCGAGCAGGTGCCGCAGTGGCGGGTACGTCGATCCTCGGCAGGGTGACGGGCTGGGTGGTCATCGGACTCCTTATCGTTCGATAATCATCGAACAGTGGGAGCGTACTCGCCCTTCCGCAATAGTTCAAGTATTATCGAACCATGCCCGGTGTCGTCGATCTTCCCCACCCGGAGCGTTCCGAGATCCAGCTCACGGAGGTGCTCTTCGCGCTCAGCGACCCCGAACGCCTGGCGATCGCGCGGCAGCTCGTCGACGGACCGCTCGACATGGCGGCGTGCCACGCGACGGATCCGAACCTTCCGAAGTCGACCAAGTCGCACTTCATGAAGGTCCTCCGCGAGGCGGGCGTGATCCGCAACGAGCCCCACGGGCGTCAACGTCTGCTGACGCTGCGCCGGGACGACCTCGAGGCGCGGTTCCCCGGCCTGCTCGACGCGGTGCTGGGCGTGACGACGGCCTGATCCGGGCTCAGCTGCCGCTTCCGATCTCGGTGGAGAGGGCGCCGGCGTACTCGGCTCGTGAGGGCGACGTGTCAACGGTGCAACCACGTAGGCATAACTTGTAAAAATATCGGCTGTATTTTTACATGTTCTCGGGTCGTGTGACTACCTTTGACACATGAGCTGGTCCGCCGAAGTGCCATAACGAGCTTCCCCTTCTCCCACCGGAGGAGGACTTCGAGTCGCGCGTCGTTCTCAAGGATGTGATCCGAGCGCGTTCGGCACTGGCAGCGCTGGATCAGGCGGCGAAGCGCATGCAGAACCCGTTGGTGCTCGTCAACTCGCTGTCCCTGTTGGAGGCGCAGGCGAGCTCCGAGATCGAGAACATCGTCACGACAACGGATGAGCTCTTCAGATTCGCTGAGCAGGCCGTGACGGATTCGGCGAGCGCTGAGACGCGCGAAACGCTGCGGTATCGCGCGGCGCTGTTCACAGGAATGCGCGCGATTCAGAAGCGGCCTATCTCCGTGAACACGGCGATCGAAGTCTGTCGACGGATCCACGATCGCGAGATTCGTGTGCGGGATCTGCCCGGAACGATCATCTGGAACGCGCAGGCGGTCAAGTCCCGTGTCGTGGTGTAATTCCTGTTGCTCCGTGGTGGGTGGGGTTTAGGCGGTCAG